>NZ_CAUTSL010000008.1:0-60680 GCF_963540955.1 Actinomyces bouchesdurhonensis | reverse complement strand
AGCCTGGCCCGGGTGCGCCGTAGCCTGGCCCGGGTGCGCCGTAGCCTGGCCCGGGTGCGCCGTAGCCTGGCCCGGGTGCGCCGTAGCCTGGCCCGGGTGCGCCGTAGCCTGGCCCGGGGGCGGGTGCGCTGTAGCCCTCTTGGACTCCTGTTGGCTCGTCTTGGCCAGGGGCGGGCGGTGTCCATGGGGAACTCATCACGACCTCCAGATCGCTGGTGTTGTGCTGGTCTCAATCCTGCCACAGGACGGGGATGTGCGTGCCGTCATCGCGGCAGGAACGTGGTGTTTCCGAATGAATCTCCTGCAACCGTGACGATTTCGTGACACTATCGTGATATGAGTTCGCGCATCCTCGTCGTCGATGACGACGTCGCCCTGGCCGAGATGATCGGCATCGTCCTCGAGAACGAGGGCTTTCGCGTCGTCTTTTGTTCCGATGGATCCCAGGCGCTGACTCACTTCCAAGAAACGAACCCGGACCTGGTCCTCCTCGATGTCATGCTGCCCGGCATGGATGGATTTGACGTGTGCAGGGCAATCCGACGCGTCTCCGATGTCCCGATCGTGATGCTGACTGCCCGTTCTGATACGTCCGACGTTGTGACGGGTCTCGAGGCCGGAGCAGACGACTATGTGCCCAAACCCTTCAAACCCAAGGAACTGATTGCCCGTGTGCGTGCCCGCCTGCGTGGTCGCGAGGAATCACAGGCTGACGAAGGGCTGACCCTGCAGGACCTGACCATTGACGTGGCTGGACACGTCGTCAAGCGTGACGGACGTGTGATCGCGTTGACTCCGCTCGAGTTCGACCTGCTGGCCACGTTGGCGCGCTCCCCGTGGAAAGTGTTTTCCCGCGAGGAACTTTTGGAGCAGGTGTGGGGCTACCGTCACGCTGCCGACACGAGGCTCGTGAACGTTCATGTGCAGCGCCTACGCTCCAAGATTGAACGCGATCCGGAAAAACCGGAGCTCGTCGTCACTGTCCGCGGGGTTGGGTACCGTGCCGGCGCGGGAGCATAATTTCGCGCTCTCGCGACTGATCCGGGTCCTCACCGCGTCGAGGCCGTGGATCTTCCTGCGCTCCTCACAGATCGTCCACCGCATCCGGCATTCCCTCTCGGCGAAGCTTGCCGTGGCGATCACCCTCTCCGCGCTCGCTATCCTGCTTATCTTCGGTATCATCGTCGCCTCACAGCTGCGTTCGTCGATGTTTGAGACGCGTAAAGACGCGATTCTGGCAGATGCGTCGCTGCGTTTTTCTGCAGCCCAGTCCGTGTTTTCCTCCTCGACGGCCACCTCCCCCGACCAAGTCCAAGAATCCGCACGCGGCGCCCTGACCTCACTCAAAGCCTCGGCGGCAGGCGCGGGAGCGACCAACGTCGCGTTGTTGCGCTCCGAGGGTTCCGCTGCCTCGCTGCGCATCAATCAGATTGAGGACGAGCAGATGCGCCTCCTCGTTACCCCCGAGATGCGTCAGGCCGTGACGCAGGGCGGCGCCCAGTGGCAGTCGGTGGGCATCACGGCATCCGACTCTGACAAGGTGTCACCTGGGATCCTCGTCGGTACGCAGGTGCAGCTGCCCCGCGCAGGCACGCACGAGCTTTACATCCTCTACTCCCTGGCAGCCGATCAGAGCCAGGTGGACGTCGTATTGCGCGTGCTTGCCCTGTCCGCGCTGCCAATCATCCTGACCTTGCCCATCGCCGTCTATGCGCTCCTGCACCGACTCCTGTTACCCGTGCGCCTGACCGTCAATGCGGCCACCAAGGCGGCGGAGGGAAACCTGGATGTGCGCGTCGAGGTGCATGGTGCCGACGAAATGGCGGCGCTCGGACGAGCCTTCAACGCGATGACCTCTTCACTGCAGGACACGATTTCACGCTACGACGAACTGGCCAAACTCCAGCAGCGTTTCGTCTCCGACGTCTCACACGAGCTGCGTACGCCGCTGACCACGATCCGCATGGCCGAGGAGGTCGTGTGGGACAACCGCGAGGATCTCCCAGCGCACGCGCGCCGTTCCGCCGAACTCTTGCACGACCAGACAGAACGCATGGAGCAAATGCTCGCCGACCTGCTCGAAATTTCGCGCTACGACGCAGCGAGCGCCCTCCTGGACGCAGAAGAACACGATCTGCGTCCCATCGTGACGCGCGTCGTGGAGGGATGCTGCGAGCTGGCCCAGCGTCAGGGTGTTACCGTTCGCATCATCGCCCCCAGTCCAGCTGCTGCCGAGATCGACGAACGCCGCATCGAGCGAGTCATCCGCAACCTCGTCGTCAACGCGATCGAGCACGCCGACAGGTCTGATGTCACGATCACGGTGGCGACCAGCGCCACCGACGTGGCGTGTCGCGTGCGCGACCGTGGGGTGGGAATGACCAAGGAGGTTACCGATCACGTGTTCGACCGCTTCTACCGGGCCGACACGGCCAGAGCACGCACGACCGGAGGAACAGGCCTAGGCCTCGCCATCGCGACGGAGGATGTGGCGATCCACGGAGGGCGACTCCAAGCATACGGTGAACCCGGCAAGGGAGCGTCCTTCCTCATGACATTGCCCAAACACCCGGGCGATGAGATCGCCAGCTGGCCGCTCACCCTGTGGGAGAACCAATGAGACGACGCTTCGCCCTGATAGCCTGCGTCGCGCTGGCGCTCGCGGGCTGTGCGTCCCTGCCCACCTCCTCGGCGCCAACCCCTTTCGATGCGTCCGCGCGCGATGGCAGCGGCATCCAATTTTCTGCAGAGGGTCCCTCGGACGGCTCTGACGCCTCGACCCTGGTCTCGGATTTTCTGCTCGCCTGCGCAGCGGGACCCCAGGATGACTACGCGACCGCTCGCCTGTTCCTCACGAGCGCGTCGGCACGCTCGTGGCAGCCTGAAAACGAAATCCTCGTCTACGACACGGATACGGCGCCATTGGTGAGCGCGAGCCTTGACAACTCCGCGCAGGCGGAGGTCAGCGTGTCCGTTCTGGGGGTGGCAAGCATCGACGACTTGGGTGTTCTCACGCGTTCGAATGGCTCCATCGTGTCGCGGACTTTCACCCTTGTCCGCGAGGACGGGCAGTGGCGTATCGACGCGCCCGACAACATTATCCTCATCTCTCGGGCGGCCTTGACGGCCTCGTACACGCAGGCAAACCTGTACTTCCCGTCCGTTGATGGGTCGGACCTGGTGTCTGATCCGCGTTGGTACCCTTCCAGGCGCCTGGCCTCCCACCTTCTCGCAGGCCTTGTCGCGGGACCCAGCCCAGCCCTCGATCCCGTGGTTGCCAACGCGATCCCGGCGGGGGCCACCCTGCCCTCGCACGGGGTAGAGGTCAGCGACGGGGTCGCGCGCGTCGAACTCAACGCCGCGATGCCCCCCGACGAAGCCGCGCAGGTGAGTCTCTCATGGCAGCTGACGCGTACCCTCACGCAGGCGCCTGACGTGTCGCAGGTGAGCATTACCCTCTCGGGCGACACCCTTGACGTGCCAGCAGTGCCGCCACCGCCGTCGTATTCCCTCGACACTATGGTGGGGGCTGGTCCATCAGGCGTGGGGGTCGTGTCAGCATCGGGTTTTACCCCCCGCGCTTCGGCGAGGGACGCCGCGCATCCGACCTGTTCGCCGATGGATTCCACTCTCGTGGCGTGGAGTGGCCCCGATGGAGTCTACGCGGAGCATGCAGGTAGCCAGGTTGCCTTCCTGCCAGGTCAGGCCCCCCTCGGGCCCTCGATTGACAGATACGGATGGGTGTGGGGACCTCCTACGTCCGCTTCGTGGCTCAGTGTCGGTGGCGGCACGGATGGGGCGTTCAGTGTGCGCATCGAATCCGAAAGCGCGGGTGACGTTCACGCGGTGCGTATTTCCCCTGACGGTGTGCGTGCCCTCGTTATCCGTGGCTCCACACCGAGCGCGTGGGTGGGCGTTGTTGAACGCGAGCCGGGTGGTCGTCCGCAGGCGGTGCGTTCCCTCGAACAGATTTCGCTCGACGGCGGGGCTGTCATCGACGCGTCGTGGACCACGTCGACGGGAGTCGTTCTTGCGGTGCGCGGTGAGGGTGGTGACAACGACCAGCTTGTGACGATGGCGTTGGGAGGTTTGCCTTCGAGCGTTGCGTTGCCGATCCGCGTGTCGTCGATGAGCGCCGGGGCTTCTTCTGCTTCGGTTGTCATCGTTGGGACGGACGAGGCGGGTAAGGCGCAGGTTCTCGTGCGATCGGGAGCGCTGTGGCAAAATGTCTCGGCTGACGTGACATCGGCGCGTTACGCGGGGTGAGGGCTGGTGGCAGGAGTGCACCGGGTGGCTGGTTTCGTTGATGCTTTCCTGGGCGCGGTGCTGCCCGTTCAGTGCGTGGGGTGTTTGGCGTGGGACGTGGTCATGTGTGTTTCGTGTGCGTCGCTGGCCACCGTTGAGCCGGTGTCGTCTTCCTTGGAGGGGCGTCGAGGTTCGATCCCTCTTTGGGTCCTCGGGGACTATTCCGGTCCCCTGCGCAGGATTGTTTTGGGCGCGAAGCATGCGATGCGCACGGATGTGAGTGCTTTTCTTGACGAGGCCGGGGCCACGTTGGGTGCGTCCCTGTGGCGGGTGGTGGCTGGGCCTGGGTCGCCCGCCGCGGCGATGCGTGAGGGTAGTGGGAGGGCGCGCGAGGTTGGCGGGGCGGTGGACGTGTGGGTTGTGCCTGCGCCGTCGTCGTGGGGGAGGCGTCTGCGGGGGCGGCAGGTGGCGTTGCCGCTCGCGCGCGGGGTGGCGCGGGGGCTTGCCAAGGCTTGTTCGGACCGGCTATTGAGCGGGGGAAGCTCCCGCGGGTGTTTGTCGCGCGACGATCGTCGTGTTCGCGAGCGTATTCGTGTGCGTGTTGTAGATGTGTTGCGGTTGCGGGTGGGGGTGGGATCGCAGTCGGGTAAGACGGGTGCTGCTCGTGTGGTGGGGCGCATGGGTTCGATGCGTGCTCGTGTGTCGGTTCCGGAAGGAGCGATTGTGATTGCGGTGGATGATGTGGTGACGACGGGTGCGACGATCCGTGAAATGGAGCGAGTGCTGGGGCGGGTGGATGGGGTGGCGGCGTTGTGCCGTCCAGGCCTCATCGCATGACGTAGGTCACCGACGTGCTATAATGCGGTTACGAACTTTCGATAGCGTGGCAGGCGCGGACGCCTTCCACGTCAGTGCGGGAGGTGATAGCTCAGGCCACGGTTCGGGCAGTGAGCACCGAACAATCCCCATCCGCGGGCAACGATGCCCGCCGCACACCATGGAGGAAACACATGGACATCACCGTCGTCGCACGTAATGCTGAGATTCACCCGAATTTCCGGGCATACGTGGAGGAGAAGGTTTCGAAGATTACCCAGTTCTATCCGCGTGCGCAGCGCGTGGATGTGGAGCTGACTCACGAACGTAACCCCCGCCAAGCAGATACCGCCGAGCGCATTGAGTTGACCGTCTACGGCAAGGGGCCAATCATCCGCGCGGAGGCGCGCTCCGCCGACCGCTACGCGGCTGTTGACATTGCCGCCGGGAAGCTTTACGAGCGTTTGCGCCGCCTGCGTGATCGCGTGAAAGACCACCGCCGCAGGTACCCGCGTAATCTGGTCGAAACCGAAGTACTTGACGTAGCACCTGTTGTTGAGGAGCAGGTGGCGCCCGAGCCGGAGGCTCCCAAGCCGCTGCGTAGCGCCGAGGATCTCAAGGTTGGAGAGGCTCGCGAGGAGCAGTGGGGTGACACGCCCATTATTGTGCGCCAGAAGGTGCACGAGGCTCCGCCGATGAGCGTGGATGAGGCCCTGGACCAGATGATGATGGTCGGCCACCCCTTCTTCCTCTTCGTTGATAAGGAGACGAGCCAGCCGTGCGTCGTCTACCACCGTCACGGGTGGACGTACGGTGTGCTTCGTTTGAATACGACGATCTGACGGTTCACTGATGCGGGTGTGCCCCGGGCCTAGTGCCCGGGGCACACCCGCATGTTTACCTGTGACGTTAAATGCGTCCATGTTCGCGCGGGCGTTTCCACTTTGGGCAGTTAGTTCGTAAACTAATGGGTGGATTTGGCTGTCCGTCCTACAGGGGGGCGGACTACAGACGTCAGGAGCTAGTCGTGTCGATTATTGACAAGATCCTTCGCGCGGGCGAAGGTCGGATGCTGCGCAAGCTGGATCGGCTTGCGTCGCAGGTTGATGCCCTGCAGGAGGATTTTGAGGCTCTGACCGACGAAGAACTGCAAGCAAAAACCCAGGAGTTTAAGGATCGCCTTGAGGAGGGTGAGACCCTGGATGACATCCTGGTGGAGGCTTTCGCGACGGTTCGTGAGGCTTCTTGGCGAATCCTGCGTATGCGTCCTTTCCACGTGCAGGTGATGGGTGGTATCGCTCTACACCAGGGCAAGATCGCGGAAATGAAGACCGGTGAAGGTAAGACCTTGGTCGCTACGATGCCTTCTTACTTGCGCGCGCTGACCGGTAAGGGTGTGCACGTTGTGACGGTTAACGACTACCTGGCAAAGTACCAGTCGGACCTTATGAGCCGTGTGTATAACTTCCTGGGTATGTCTTGTGGGTGTGTTCTCGTGGGGCAGACTCCCGCGCAGCGCCGCGAGATGTACGCGTGTGACATCACGTATGGCACGAATAACGAGTTTGGTTTCGACTACCTGCGCGACAACATGGCTCAGGTTCCCGAAGACATGGTCCAGCGTGGTCACGAGTTCGTCATCGTTGATGAGGTTGATTCGATCCTTATTGATGAGGCTCGTACGCCTTTGATTATTTCAGGTCCTGCCGACGGAGATTTGAATCGCTGGTACATCGAGTTTGCGCGCATCGCGCGCATTTTGACGCGCGACGAGGACTATGAGGTCGATGAGAAGAAGAAGACCGTTGGCATCTTGGAGCCGGGTATTGACAAGGTTGAGGATCAGCTGGGCGTCGAAAACCTGTACGAGGCCGCGAACACTCCGTTGATCGGTTTCCTGAATAATGCGATCCGCGCCAAGGAGCTGTTCTTTAAGGACCGCGACTACATCGTGGATGGCGGCGAGGTCCTCATTGTTGATGAGCACACGGGCCGCGTTTTGCCGGGCCGACGTTACAACGATGGTATGCATCAGGCGATTGAAGCCAAGGAAGGCGTGGAGATCAAAGCGGAGAACCAGACGCTGGCCACGATCACGTTGCAGAACTACTTCCGCCTGTACCCGGAGGGGTCGCGAGCGGGCATGACGGGTACGGCTGAGACGGAAGCCGCGGAGTTCGCTTCGACCTACAAGATCGACGTTATCCCGATTCCGACGAACAAGCCGATGATCCGTAAGGATCAGCCTGACCTCGTCTACCCGACGGAGAAGGGGAAACTGAACGCGATTATTGAGGATGTGGCTAAGCGCCACGAAGCTGGTCAGCCTGTCCTCATCGGTACTGCGTCGGTTGAAAAGTCTGAGCTGCTTTCTCAGATGCTGAAGAAGAAACGAATTGCGCACCAGGTGCTCAACGCTAAGCAGCATGCCCGCGAGGCCGCTGTCGTTGCGATGGCGGGTCGTAAGGGTGCGGTGACGGTGGCCACGAATATGGCTGGTCGTGGTACCGACATCATGCTGGGTGGTAACTCGGAGTTCATCGCCCAGGCGAACCTCGCTGATGAGGGCCTCGATCCGAAGAAGAACCCGGAAGAGTACCGCGAGGCGTGGCCCAAGGCTCTCGAGGCTGCGGAGGCGGCTGTTGAGGCCGAGCGTGAGGAGGTGCGTGAGTTGGGCGGCCTGTACGTGCTCGGTTCGGAGCGCCACGAGTCGCGTCGTATTGATAACCAGCTGCGTGGTCGTAGTGGTCGTCAGGGGGATCCTGGAGAGTCTCGTTTCTATCTGTCGATGGAAGATGACTTGATGCGTCTGTTTAACTCGGGTATGGCCCAGCGTATTATGGCGTCGGGTGCCTATCCGGAGGACATGCCGCTGGAGAATCGCGTGGTGTCGCGTTCGATTGCGTCTGCTCAGCATCAGGTGGAGGCCCGTAACTTTGAGATCCGCAAGAACGTCCTGAAGTACGACGACGTGATGACGGGGCAGCGTGAGACCATCTACGGCGAGCGTCGCAAGGTGCTTGAGGGTGAGGATATGGGGCCCCAGCTGCGTTCCTTCGCGGAGTCGCTCGTGACGGGCTTGGTCGATGAGGCGGTCGCCGACAAGCCGGTCGATGAGTGGGATTTGCCCTCCCTGTGGGAGAATCTGCGCGGCTACTATCCTCCGTCGGTTTCGATCGAGGAGGTCGAGGAGGAGCACGGGGGCAGGAATTCCCTGGTTCGCGATGACCTCGTGACCGAGCTCGTGGGCGATATTCACGCGGTGTACGCAGACACGGAGGATCGCTTGAACGATAACCCGTTGGCACAGGCGCAGTTGGGTGAGGAACCTATGCGGACGCTTGAGCGCCGTGTTGTCATCTCCGTGGTTGATCGCTTGTGGCGTGAGCACCTCTACGAGATGGATTACCTGAAGGAAGGTATCGGCTTGCGCGCGATGGGTCAGCGTGATCCGCTCGTCGAGTATAAGGACGAGGGCGCTCAAATGTTCCAGGCGATGGTTGAGCGTATCCGCGAGGAGTCTGTTCAGCAGGTGTTCAGCTACGCTAAGCAGTTTGAGCGTGCGTTGGCTGTGGCTGAGGAGCAGGCGGGTGGTTCTATCGCGAGTGCGTCCGTGGCTTCGGCGTCTGCGCCCGCCTCGGCCTCCTCGAAGTCTGAGGCGGCGGGTAGTCCCAGCGTCGAGCAGGTGGCTGCCGCGGAGTCCGCGGCGTCTGAGGCTGCGCGCGAGGCCGTCGCTCGCGCCCGTTCTGTCATGGGTAATGTGGGTCGTCGGAATGCACCCAGTCGCGTGAGCTACAGCTCTGCGGAGGGGCAGGGCACATCATCGTCGGCGGGCGGTAATCGCGCGGAGCGTCGCGCGGCCGCTAAGAAGCGTCGCCGTCGTTGAACGATCGGGCGAGGGGGCTCCTGCGGGAGTCCCCTCGCTTTGTTGTGTGTTGGTGGAGTGCGCGATCAGGCGAGTTCGAGGGCTGTGGTCATCCAGCGTCCCCGGTACTCCTCGAGTCGCAGGGCCAGGGCGTACGTGCGTGTGGCCGTCGCGACGATGACTGCTGCTTCCGTGTGTTGTGCGTCGATGGTGCACACACGTACGTGGATCGGCGTGGTTCCTCGCGCGCATGGCGTCAGGTGGACCTCGATAAGCGCTGCGTAGAGGTCGGGGAGGAGCCAGCGGCGTAGTTGGTGTGAGGTTCGGACTCCTGTGACGACCTCGACGATGGCTCTGGCGAGGGTGGCTGCCCAGGGGCCTGGGTCTGGCAGGTCGGGGCGGTTCGGATCGGTCACAAGCGCGGCTCGTGGACGACGTGACTGAATGTGTGGGCCGGGTGCGGACCAGCGAAACGGGGCGAGCGAGGCGGGTCTGGTGGGTGTTGGTGTGGTGCGCGTACGGCGTGTTGATTGACAGAGGGGACGAGGCCGGGGGTGGAGGTGGGTGCTCATGGAAGGTCCTGGGGGATGGAGAGTTGTACTCCTGGGTAGATGAGTGAGGGATTCGGGATAGCATCCGCGTTGGCGCGGTGGATCGCCTGCCAGACGCGGGTGATGTGGGCGTCGTCGGAGTCTGGACGCAGGGTTTGGGCGATCGACCAGAGGGTATCGCCGGGGCGGATCGTTACTGTCTGCTGTGCAGCGGTCGCTTCGCGTGATGCGCGTTGGGCCTGCGTGGATGGTGTTTCGTCGGGGTGAGTCGAGGTGGCGTCGCTTGTTGAGAGTGACGGGTTGGGGCTGTCTGCCCAGGTGAGGGATATGCCGGGCGAAGCTGCCTCAGGGGGAGCGGCCATGCTCGCTCCGTGAGGGATGGGGGTGAGAAGTGCTGAACCGATGAGTGCCCCGGCGCCGGCTTTTGCCAGAAGGGATTTTGATAGCCGCGTGCCGACACGTGATACGAGAGCGTGTGATGCCCGTCGAAGCGGGGCGGGGGTGAGCGTGAGCGTGGCCAGGTGTGCGACGGCTGACCAGAGAAGATTCCATGCCAGGAGCGCCAAGGCGAGGCATGCGAGCGTCCAGACGGCGAGTGTCTCGGGAGCGTTCGGCGTGATGGGCGGTGCTGCGCAGCTGAGGTAGAGGATGTCGAGGACGGTGAGGGGTGCGCCCACGAGCCAGAGGAATGCGTCGGTCAGGTGCGCCTGACCTGTGCCGGTGGGTGAGTCGTATGTCATGAGGTGCTCTTCGTTGAGGAGGCTAATTCGGTACTATAACTATCTACTTCATAATAGTATATGTCAATAGATAGTGGTTAATTCCTTGAAAGTGTGATGCGCAACTCACAGCTTGACTCGTGTGGCAGAGTAGATGCATGGATATGTATGCGTTCATTGACGAACTGGAAGCACGATTCGACGAGGCGCGTAGCTGCGACCTCCAAGAACTCATCGATGAGCTGACAGACGCAGAGCGCGCCTCCGTCACCCTATCCGCGCGACTGGCTGGAGTCGAGGGCGTTGTCACACTAGCGCTGAGAGGTGGCGGCGTCATAGTGGGTGAGGTGCTCGACTCAACGAGCACGTGGGTGCTGCTGCGCGCCAGCACCGGCGACAGTCTCGTGATGATCTCGGCTGTCGTCGGCGCCTGGCCGCTCGGACGCAGCGTTGCGCGCGAGTCGTCGATCCGTGGCGGCATCGGTGTTGGCCACGTCCTGCGGGAGCTGAGCGCTCGCGGAATCGAAGTCGCTATCGATTCGGACTGCGGTGACCATCGTGGGGTCATCGACGCGGTCTACGGGGATCATATCGATGTTGCCCTCAGTGAGGCGGCCCTCGGATACGACGGTCGTGATGAACAAGAGGGGCAGATCATGTCGCTGGCGCTCTCGGGGCTTCGTCGACTCCGCGTGCTTGGCCAGCGCTGGTCGCCGGACTACTGAGCGTGCTCCGCCTTTTGGCGCTCGCGCGTCGCGGCGTACTGGTCCTGGATGAATTGCTCCAGAACGGACTCTTCGATTCGCCAGACGTGCTTACCGCCAACTTGGATGGCCGGGAGCTCGCCGGAGGATACGAGGGCGCGGGTGGCTGACATCGTTAGATTCAGGGTTTCGGCGACGTCAGCGAGGGTGAGGAATCGTGTTGCCATGACAATATGGTATCAGTTGAGATCGTTTCGTTTGTATGGTTTGAGTCGACAATTTTTCGCATGTGAATCGACATATCGACCCGGTTGATTCCGATAGATGCTCGACAACCTACCGTTTTTCGTTCGAAACGTGCATTATGGAAGGGTGAAACGCGTCTCAGCTTCAGTGTCGATCCCGGCGCGCGTCCCCGGCAAGATGGACCGTCGATTCATCATCGGCGTCGTCCTGATCATCGCGTCCGTGCTCGCCTTCAGTGTCCTGGGCGGGTTCCTTCGGGGAGGAACCCGCGTCTACTCGGTGACGACCAGCATCGCACCAGGGGAGGCCATCACGGCAGATAACGTCCGTGAAATCGTTCTCGCCGTGGAATCCTCCGTCTATGTTCCGACTGCGCAAGCACCACTGGGGACACCCGTCGCCCGACCACTTATCCCCGGGCAGCTCATCATGCGAGCCGACCTGGCCGATAGTGACCACAACGGTGGGCAGGACCCCGACGCGATGGTTCGTGTCGCACTCACCGTGAACGCGGGCCTCCCCGAAGGCGTCGCCGACGGCACACCGATCCGTCTATGGGCCATCCCCTCCCGCCCGGCCACAGACACCGATACGAAGGCCCGCGAAATCGATGGAACCTTCACCTTCGTTCGATCCGTAGACGCATCCGCCTCCCAAATACACAGGGAAACCCATATCGAAATCATGGCCAACGCATCATCCCTACCAACCCTCCTCGCCGCTCAGACATCGACCGAACAGCTCGCCGCCGTTCCCGTGGGGGTATCGTGAGCGGTGTCCACGGCGTCGTCATCCTGGCTAATCAGCACTACGAAGCCCCGATCATCCAGGCGATCCAATCACGCTCAGACTGCCTGTCCATCGTCAGGCGCTGCGCCGACCTCGCCGAGGTCATCGCTGCCGCCCGCGCCGGCATCGCCGACCTTGCCATCATCGACGGAGCAGACACCGACCTGACCGCCGATGCCCTACTCTGCCTCCACACGGCTGGTATGGCGGTCGTCGCGCTGGCTCACCACGAGGAACGCAACCGACTCAGTGCTCTCGGTTGTGACTCGGTCGCGGCACCTGGCAGTCCCGACCAGGTCGTCAACTCGCTGATAGCCGCCACCCGCGCGCGGCGCACACACCAAGCCCAAGCCTCGTCACCACCTCCGCCCCCGCCCACCAGCGCGGGCACCGTTCTAGCGGTGTGGGGCACCTCCGGGGCACCCGGGCGCACGACCCTTGCTGCAGGCATCGCAACGATGCTAGCGACGCGGGGAGAGACCCTCCTCATCGACGCGGACACGTCCAATCCGAGCATTGCCCACCTCCTGGGCTTGCCCGTACAGACCTCGGGCCTGTCCATCCTCGCGCGCGCCGCATCGCGAGGCCCACTGTCGCCCGAAGACATCGCAGGCGCCTGCGTGAGAAGGAGCGAGCGCCTGGGCGTCGTCACTGGGCTGGTCACCCCGCACCGCTGGCGTGAGGTGAGCCGAACCAACATCGAAGCAATCATCGGCGCGGCACGCCTGAACGCGCGCTACAGCATTGTTGATCTGGCCGCGACCTACCTCGAAAAGCCCACGCGCGGAGTGAACAGAGATGACGTCACCCTCGGTGTCCTAGAACGGGCCGACCGCCTCGTTGTCGTCGCGCGCGGTGACATCATCGGTGTGAATCGTCTGTCCTTCCTCGCCCGCTGGTGGGAGGAACAGGGGCGCGACATTCCGGTGGACATCATCGTCAACCGCGTGAGCAAGGACGCGATCGGTCCGCGCCCGGTCGCCGCACTGCAGGCCGCCATCGGAGCGTTCATGCCCGGACGCATCTTCCACACTATCAATGACGATGCCGGCGTCGCCCGTGCCTGCCTGCGCGCGACGGCACTGGGGGAGACAGGAAGTCAATGCTCCGCGACCGACGCGTTGGAGGCGATCGTGGACCAGTGGGTGCCTACACTGTGACCATGCGCGTCTACGTTCCCGCCCTTCTGTCTGACCTGTCCGTCCCCCTGCCGCCCGTGCACGACGGAGTACTCGCCGTGCCCGACGCTGCGATGAGCAGCGAGGACGTCGAGGTCCTCGAGGACGACGCGATCACGGAGGCCGCCCTGGCATCCCTGGTGCTGGCCCGCGAGACAGACGGGGCACTGCCCACGCGCGTCGTCCTGGCAGTCGATACCCCCACCTCAACTACCCTGCGCCCAGGGGAACAACTCGAACCCCACATTTTCGAGGCACCGGCCTTCGAATACACGTGGTCGGACGTGGCCGCGATCCTCGCGGACCTGCCTGACGCAACCCCCGATGTCACAGCTGTCCTGGAGGCAGAAACGCAGGAGGAAGCCGACGATGCTGTAGCCGCTCTGTGGGAGTCGTCCTTGGCGTGGTTTGACCGTTCGGAGCGTCCCACTGTGCTGGCGCTGCACAAGGAGTAAGGCCGTCGGCAGCCATCGCGTATGCGCAGTTGTGTGTACACGTAGCGCCGCGTGGCCCAGGTCATTGCGAATGCTTCGTTCGGCACACGTACGGCACCCGCGCGACGAGTGGCTCGGCTCGTGCCACCGCGCGTCGACGCCCTCTCCACTCCAGATTTCTAAGCGCGCACGCTCAGAGTCGATCCGCCCTGCGCCAGCGGCCGCACCTGGATCTGGTCCGCGATCTGGGTCGCCATCTCCTCGACGTGTGAGATGACACCCACCGTGCGGCCTGCGCAGCGCAGCGCCTGGAGCTGCTCCATGACGAGGGCGAGGGTGTGCGAGTCCAGCGACCCGAAGCCCTCGTCGATGAACATTGTGCGCAGCTCGACCCCACCAGCCTCTGCCGTCACGACGTCAGCAAGCCCGAGAGCCAGTGCCAGGGACGTGTAGAAGGTTTCACCGCCCGAGAGCGTGCGTGGGCTGCGAACTGCTTCCGTGTCGTGGTCGATGATCGCCAGGCCCAGCCCCGACTTGCGCGAGGCCGTACCGTCGTCGGGGATGGCGACGAGTTGGTAGCGCCCCGACGAGATGCGCTCCAGGCGCGGGTTTGCGGCCGCCAGCACATCCTCCAGGCGGGCGATGAGCACCCACGCCGACAGGGGAGTGGACGCCAGGTTTTCCGGGCCCGAGGCCACCGCGATGTCCGCGAGGCGGCGGATGGGACCGGCCTGCTCTCTGGCCTGCGCGAGGGCGTCGAGCGCCTGCCCGAGGGACGCACGGGCAGCGTCGAGCTGAGCGCAATGCTGCTCGAGCTTGCCTGAGGCCCGGGCGGCTGAAGCAGCGTCCTCATCGGCCTTTCGGGAGGCCTCGGTGAGAGCCACGAGGTCCGGCGCAGGTATGGAAGCTGCGCGGGTCAGGCGTTCGGAGGCGAGGGCCTCGCGTGCCGCAAACAGCTCCTTGTCGTGAGCCGCCACGCGCGCCTCGAGCGCCTCGACCCGGGGGAGCGGAAGAAGAAGCGAGCGCCACGAATCCGCCTCCAGGCCCTGCTGCGTCAGTGCATCCGCGAGGGAGCGTTGTGCCTTCACCAGAGCCGCTCTCGCATTCTCCCACTCCGTGCACGCGCCCGACAGCAGCGCCGCCCGATGTGCGCGCGCATCCAGGTGCGCCGCGCGAGCGTCAAGGGACTCGAAGCCCGCGCGCTCTGCTTCCACGCGCCCCAGAGCAGCGGCCAGCGCCGATTCGCGCTCCTGAAGCGTGGATGCGAGGGAAGCGGCGGCCTCGCGCGCACTCGCGAGGCTGTCCGTGAGTCCGCCGAGGCGCGCGCGTTCCTGCTCGAGGGCGGTCTCGATCTCGGCGATCTGCGGGGAGAGGGCCTCCAGCGTCGCCACGAGCTCGGCGGCCTGATCCCACTCGGTTTCGAGCGTCGGCGTGGGCGCGCCCGCCACCTCGTTGAGCTGGGCGATACGCCGGACGAGGTCCTGGTGGCGCGCCTGCGCATCTCGCAGCGCTGCCTCCGCGCGGTCGCGCGCCTGGTCGAGCGCGGCGACCTGCTCGCGCGTGATCTCACCGTCCGCGGCCGGCGCGGGGGCGGGATGGGTGGTCGAGCCGCACACGGGGCAGGGTGCGTCTTCTTCGAGTTCGCGGGCGAGCGCCGAGGCGCTTTGCGCGATCCACAGGTCGTGGCCGTCCGCGGCCGCCGCGTTCGCGAGCTTCGCGGCCGCCGTGGCCTCGCGCAGCTCGTCCGACGCGCGAAGGAGAGCCGAACGCAGGAGATCCGCCTGCATGGAGGCATCCAGGCGCTCGTTGATGGCGCGCAGCGCGGACGCCGCCTCGGGCAGCGTGTCCGCGTCCGCCCGCATGAGGCGCAGGGCCTGAGTTGCCTGCTCGATCCGCCCGGGCAGCTCCTCGCGCTCGGCCTCAATCGACGCGATGCTCGCCGACGTCTGCTCGCGGCGGGAACGCAGCGACTCGATGCGTGCGCGCGCCTCAGGCAGCGAGCGCTCGACGGCGAGAGCCTCTTCGAGAGAGCCGCGCGTGCGCGTCGCCTCATCGCGCATCTCCTGCGCCCGCTCGCCGAGAGCAGCCACGGCCTCGGTCGTCAGAGACTCCGGGACGACCGAGGCATCCTCTCCGAGAGCGGGGGACAGGGCCGATACCTGGTCGCCTGCCGACTCCAGGCGGGCCGAGGCCTCGGCGACGGCCGCGTCGAAGGGCGCCACGGCCAGGGCCCGCCGGGCCGAACGCGCGCGCTCCCGGTCGGATGCGACCGTCTCCTGCGATGCGGTGAGCGCGGCGAGCGTCGCGCTCACGCGCGCGTGCTCCGACTGTGCCTCTGCCAGCGCGCGGCCCTCGGCAAGGGCACGGGACGCCTCGCGTGCTGCCGCCGTGGCTGCCTCAGCGACGCGGAGTGTGTGCGCGTGCGCCTCACGCGCCCGCGCGCACGCATCCTGTGCCCATCGCCTCACCGCGCTGGCATCCTCAGCGCTCGCGTCCAGCTGGTCGGCCTCCGTAGCGGCGGCAGACTGGGCGTCGGCTGCGTCCACGCCATAGGAGGCATCCTCATCAAAAGCCGCGTCCAGAGACCGCACGCGCTCGAAAGCGCCGAGCGCGGCCACGCGCCGCTCCTCGATGCCGCGCTTCGACGAGGCGGCCGCATCGGTTAGCGCCTTGGTGAAGTCGGAATAGATCTGCGTGTCGAAAATGTCGCGCAGGATCTGTTCGCGCGCATCCGAGGTGGCGGTGAGGAACTGGGAGAACTTGCCCTGCGGCAGCACGATCGTCTGCAGGAACTGGTCCTTGTCCAAGCCCACGATCGTGGGGATCTCGTAGCCCACGTCGCGCGGCCCCGACGCGACCGCCTCGATGGTGCGCCAGCCGTCCGGCGCGTCCGGATCCTCCACGACGCGCGTCAGCGTCGACTTCGAGTTGCGCTGCGACTTCTTACCCGCCGGCGTGTACGCGGGGGTGCGCGTCACCCGGTAGATGCCCGTGGCGACCTCGAACACCAGGTCTGCCTCGGAGGGGTCCGAATCCGAGATGTGGTTGGAGCGCAGGCGGTCCTTCGACGCGTCCTTCGTGCGCGCCACGTCCCCGTACAGGGCGAAGGTGATCGCGTCGATGATCGTGGACTTACCCGCGCCCGTGGGCCCCTCCAACAGGAAGAGTCCAGAGTCCTCGAAGGCCGAAAAGTCGACCGTGTGTGTCCCTGCGAAGGGGCCGATGCCCACAATGCGCAGCCACCGAATCTTCACTGCATGTCCTTTCCTCGAAGCTGCGCCCACACATCCTGGGCGAGCTCGCGCTCCCGCTCCGACAGGGGCCGCCCGCCCACGGCCTCGTAAAACTCCTCCGTGACCTCGCGCGGGTCCCTCGAGGCGCGCACGGTCATCGCGGGCGCGAGCGTGGGCGCCTGGCAGGGGCGGTGCACGACGATCAGGGCGTGCGGGTAGACCTCCCGGATGCGCGGAACCATGCGCTCGGGGCGCGCGTCGTTCGTGACCGTGATCGACACGTACGAGGCCGTGGTGGCCTCGTCGGGATCGGTGAGCAGCTCATCCATGGTCCCCTCGAGCACCGCGATACCCCGCAGCGTCGGGATGGGCACCACCTCGATGCCGGTCACCGAGGCAGCGTCCGTGGTCACGAGGGTGACGGACTTCGTGGCCCCGGCCTCGGAGAAGGAATACGCGATGGGGGAGCCCGCGTAGCGGATTGGGACGGATGCGCCCGAGATGCCCTGCGGGCGGTGCAGGTGCCCGGCCGCCACGTAGTCCAGTCCGTGGGTCAGGGGGTCGGCTCCCCCGAGCGTGTCGAACAGGTCCGCCGAGACGGAGGGCACGCCTCCGACCTGGATGTCGCGTTCGGAGTCCGAGGTCTGAGCGCCCGTCACGAAGGCGTGCGGCATCGCGATGGCCGGGCGCTCGTCGCCCGAGCCCCGCCGAGCCGACAGGTCCGCGCGCACGCGGCGCAAGGCGGCCGCCAGGACCGCCTGGTGGGAGCGGGGCAGGGGAGCGGGCAGCCCGGATTCCCCCTGCGCAGGCAGGTCCGACAGCGCCTGACGCACGAGGTCGGGCTCCAGGTAGGGCATCGGATACACGAGGGCGCCCCCGGCCTCGACGGGCGTGCCGATCGCCTCCGGATCCGTCACCACGTGCAGCGAGGGGGTCAGCATGTCGGCGAAAAGCCCCAGGCGCGCCGCCCCGTCGTGGTTCCCCGACGTCAGGACGACGGTCGTGAGCGCGGTCAGCTCGCGCAGGGCACGGCGCATCCGCGCGAGCGCATCAACGGGCGGAACCGCGCGGTCGAACACGTCGCCCGAGATGAGCACGGCATCCACGCCGCGCTCACGCACCAGGGCGACCAGCCACTCAATGAACGCGTCCGCGCTGTCGCCCAGGGACGCGCCGTGCAGCGTGCGCCCCAGGTGCCAGTCGGAAGTGTGCAGAATCAACATGCTCCCAGTGTGGCAGAGGGCGCCCACATCTGCGTCCGTCACACACGCTTGGAGGGCGGACACCTTCTGCATGCGCGCGGGTAATCGATAGCATGGAGCCATGACCAAGCCCTTCCTCATGCTGACCTCCCGCGACGATGGCCCCGTCCTGGCCGCGGAGAGCGCCGACCTGCCTCGCTTCTCGGGACTGAGCCCCGACCAGGTGCGACAGGTACGCATGGAGAGGGAGCTGCCCGACCTGGACCTGTCCGAATACTCGGGCGCCTTCGTGTGCGGATCCCCGTGGGACGCGAACGCCGACGACCACCTGAAGGAAGCGCGCCAGGTGCGCGCCGAGGCCTGGCTGCGTTCCTTCTACGACCGGGCGCTGGGCGAATCCTTCCCGCTCCTGGGCCTGTGCTACGGGCTGGGCACCCTCACCCTGCACCTGGGCGGCGTCATCGACACCCACCACGGCGAGGAAATCAGCGGCATCGCGCTGACGAAGACCGACGCGGGCCGCGACGACCCGCTCCTGGAGGGCACGCCCGACCGCTTCCACTCCTACGTCGGCCACCACGAGGCCGTGCGCGAGCTGGCCCCGGGTATGCATGTCCTCCTGGCTGGGGATGACACCCCGATCCAGATGGTGCGCGTCGGCGAGGCCGCGTGGGCGACCCAGTTCCACCCCGAGATGGACCTCGAAGGCGTCAACGTGCGCATCGACCAGTACGCGGGCCGCTACTACCCGGCCGACAAGGCCGAGGCCATCCGCGCCCAGGTCGCCACCGTGGACACGGACCCCTCGCGCCTCATCCTGCGCAACTTCGTGCGCCGCTTCCAGCGCTGAGCGCCCGCGGGGCCGCGCGCTCGCGGGGCCCCGCGCCCACTGAACAGTGCATCCAGGAACCCGATTGAAGGCCTAGCGGGCCGGGGGAACCAGCCCGCGCCTGCGGGCGCGGTCCTTCGCGATGAGGAGCACCACGAAGAAACAGAGGGCCACAAGACCCGCGCCCATGGCGATGTTCCATGGCGTGTTGTTGGGCTCGGGGCGGACTCCGTGGTCCGTGACGTCACCGACGATGACAGTGGCGGTACATACGAGGGAACAAGCCATCACCACCCACTCGCAGGCCCGAAGTGCCCGGTGTGCGCCAGGAATGTGACGCGAATAGCCTGGGATGTAGACAGCGAGGAGCAACGCAGCGTCGGCGAGCCCGTAGTCGTTTAGGCGGTTGTCCTTCCCGAAGAAGGTTCCGCCGATTGAGTAGATGACCGTGCCGATCAACAGTGCTAAGAAGAAGTAGCGGAGGACCTTGTCGACCCGCGAAAGCCCCGCAGTGTTGCCGATAAGGAGAGGCTCAATGGTGGACATAGCGATCACGACCTTGTGACTCAGAGATAGCGACCATCGCTATTTCCTCATTATCCCCCCAGTGGTGGTGTTGTCAAGGCCTTTGGGCTTGACAATTGTCAGCGAGCCGCCCTGCTGGCGGCCTCCGCCGTCGCCACGGCCTCCAGCAGCCTGCGCACCGATGTTACGCGGGATGCGCGCCCCTGCCGCAGTTGATCCACATCCTCAGCCCCGGCCTCGTCGATCGCGAAGGGGCCGTTGGTGCGCGCATAACTGTCAAGCGCACAGGAAGGCTCGGAGGCCTCGTGCGAGCACAGCGGCAGGCACCAGGCGGCCGCTTCCGCGACGTCTGGGAAGACCCCCAGCACGTCGGCGACGCTCACGTGCCCCAGGCCGAAGGAACGCACGCCGGGCGTATCCACAATCCAGCCGCCCGCCTCCAGCTCGAAGGCCTCCGAGGACGTGGAGGTGTGGCGCCCGCGCCCCGTCACCTCGTTCACGTGACCCGTCGCGCGGCCCGCGCCCGGCACCAGCAGGTTGATGAGCGTGGACTTGCCGACCCCCGAATGCCCCACGAGCACCGACCAGTGGCCGGCCAGGAGGGTCCGCAGCTCGGCGACGCCCGGGTCGGCCTCCCCGGCCTCGGCGCTCGTGAGCACGACGCGCACGTCGAAGTCCGCATAGGCGGCGATCAGCTCGTCCGCGCTGGCCAGGTCCGCTTTCGTCAGCACGAGGATGGGGTCGAGGCCCGCCTCGTAGGCGGCGACCAGGCAGCGGTCGATCATGCCGGTGCGCGGGGGCGGATCCGCCAGCGCCACGACGATGCACATGGTGTCCGCGTTCGCGACGATCGCCTTCTCGCCGCGCTGATCCGGCGCGTCCTCGAGGGAGCGGCGCAGCACGCAGGAGCGTTCTTCGACGGCGACGATGCGCGCGAGCGTGTCGGGGCGCCCCGACAGGTCACCGGTGAGGCGCACGCGGTCGCCCATGATGACCGAGCCTCGGCCCAGCTCGCGGGCGCGCACGGCCACCACGCGGGTGCCGTCCTGCTCCAGGCTCACCTGGTAACGGCCGCGGTCGATGCCGATGACGCGCCCCAGAGGCTTGGAGGACCAGTCGGGACGGTCCTTCGTGCGCGGGCGCGAGCCCTTGCCGGCGCGCACGCGCACGCGCGGGTCATCGGTTCCGGTGTCGCGCCGGGCCATCACTGCTCCTCCTCGATCGGCGAGGCCGGGGTGGCCTGCACGGTCCCGTGACCATCGGCGTGTGCCTGGCCCCCGTCGCTTCCCCCAGCGTCAGTGCTTCCCTCAGCGTCAGTGCTTCCCTGGCCGCCATCGCCCACGAGGCCGGCCCACATGGCCTCGAAGGTGGGCAGCGTCTTGGAGGTGCACGCGATGTCGTCGACCGTGATGCCGGGGGTGATGAGGCCCAGGATCGCCCCGAAGGTCGCCATGCGGTGATCCGCGTAGGAGCGAATCTGTGCGGCGTGGAGCGGTCGCGGCGTGATGATGAGCCCGTCCTCGGTCTCTTCGGCCTGCCCGCCCGCGCGGTTGATCTCGGCGGCCAGGGCCGCCAGGCGGTCCGTCTCGTGTCCGCGCAGGTGGGCGATGCCGCTCAGGTGCGAGGGGCTCGAGGCGTAGGCGCAGATCGCGGCTAGGGTGGGGGTGAGCTCGCCGACCTCAGCCATGGTTGCCTTGATGCCCGGGTAGTTTCCGGCGCCCGGACCGCTCAGGGTCAGGCCCTCCTCATCCAGCGTGATGGTCGCGCCCATGTGGCCCAGCAACGCCCGCCAGGCGTCGCCCGCCTGCGTCGTCGCCCCTGGCCACGCCGGGATCCGCACGCGCCCGCCCGTCACCATCGCGGCCGCCAGGAAGGGGCCGGCATTGGACAGGTCGGGTTCGACGGTGATGTCGCCGCCGCGCGGGCGCGACGGGAAGATGTGCCACGTCGCGAGGTCCGCGCGGCCCTCATCCACGACCTCCAGGTCAATGCCCGCGCCAGCGAGGGACGCCAGCGTCATCTCCACATGCGGCATCGACGGGACGATGCCCGGAGCCGACACGAAGAGGGGATCGCCCACGAGGGGCGAGACGAGCAGCAACGCGGAGAGGAACTGCGAGGAAGACGAGGAGTCTACCCAGGCCTGCGCGCCGAGCGGCGTGTGGATCGGGCCCCGGATCGTGAAAGGCAGGTGCCCGCGCTCCCCGTGATAGGTGACGGTCGCGCCCATACGTGCCAGCGCATCCAGGAGTGGGCCGAGCGGGCGCGCGTAGGCCTGCTCGTCCCCATCGAAGAGCGTCTCCTCGGGAGAGAGGGCCGCCAGCGGCGGCAGGAAACGCATGACCGTCCCGGCCAGTCCGCACTCGATGCGACCGCCTTGGGGCGGCAGCGACATAGGGGTGACGCGCAAGACTCCCGCGCCCTCGTCCTCGACGCGTGCGCCCATCACCTCCAGGGCTGCGGCAAACAGGCGCGTGTCGCGCGCATCCAGAGCACCCCTGATCAGGGAAGGGGAATCGGCGACGGCCGCCAGGTAGAGGGCGCGCGCCGTGATCGACTTCGAACCCGGCACCTCAACCGTGGCGTCCACGGGGAAGGAGGCCAGGGGAGCGGGCCAGGGCGCGCTCACGAAGCGGTGCCGCTCAGGCGCTCCGCAACCGCGGCCTCGGCCGCAGCGATCGCGCGGCGCTGATCTCGGCGCATCGCACGAGCGACGAGAGCCGACGGCTGGCCGACGCGGTCCGTCGACGCGATGAGGACGCCGCCAACCAGGCCCAGCTTGCCAAGGGTGCGGCTACGCAGGTAGGCGCCATGGTCCTTCGGTAGACCGTGAGACATACCCGGCAGCGGCGCTTGAATGAGCGCCATGGGCGCGCCGATCGCGGCCAGGGTCAGGGCTGCGACGCGGGGCCTGCGGCCCAGCGCGAAACGCAGGCCCGCGACGACGCTCACCGCGCCGGTCACGCGGGTCGCCAGGGCCAGCTGCTCATCCGTGAGCGGCTCCAGGCCAACAGCGTCGGTCGCCTTGTCAATGAGGGGACGAACGCCCGCGGCGCGCTCCACGTGGACACGCGGATGCGTGAGGGCATCCACCCCATCGGCGATGAATGGGGCGGCGAGCAGGGGACGGGCAACAACGCGCAGCAGATTCATACCCCTATTGTTCGATACCTTTGCCCCCGGGGGAAGCCGAATGGCCCCGTCCCTCCCAAACAACGGGTAAAAAGTGGTGCAATGCACACTCGTGCGCATGTTGGAATAAAGCGGCGCGTGAGGCGTTGCCCTCAGTATGACCGCCCATCAACCCCGCCCACGCCCGTCGCGCACACCTGCGACTACCCTGGGAAGCGATGGACACGACAACCCCCCAACCGATGCCCGACGCACCCGACTCCGCCCCGGCCTCGTCCACCCCGAACGACACCGCGCTCCAGGCGCGCTTCATGGACGAAGCGATGCCCCTCATGGACCAACTCTTCGGCGCAGCCCTGGGCATGACCCGCAACCGAACCGACGCGGAAGACCTGGTCCAAGAGACCTACCTCAAGGCCTACCAGAAGTTCCACCAGTACAAGCCCGGCACCAACATCAAAGCCTGGCTCTACCGGATCCTCACCAACACCTACATCACCAGCTACCGCAAGGCGCAGCGATCCCCCAAGCGTGCCTCCACCGACACCGTCGAGGATTGGCAGCTGGCCGACGCCGCCTCACACGCGGAGGTGGGCCTGAAATCCGCCGAAGTCGAAGCACTCGAAGCACTGCCCTCCACGCAGCTGCGCGAGGCCCTCGATTCGCTTTCAGAGGAACATCGGATGGTTGTCCTCATGGCTGACGTCGAGGGAATGAGCTACAAGGAAATCGCCGAAGAACTAGGAGTTCCCATGGGGACCGTCATGAGCCGACTGAACCGCGCCCGCAAGAAGCTGCGCTCCACGCTGGCCGACGTCGCCGCGGAATATGGGATCGGAGGGGACAAATGAACACCACCATCACCTGTCAGGACGTCCTCGACGCCTTGTACGAGCTCATCGACTGCGAGGAGTGCGACCGCCGCAGCGGCCTCATCGACGCCGGGTCCGTGCCCGGACCCAACGCCCGCGACCGCGCCCTCATGATCCAGCACGTGACCACCTGCCCGAACTGCGCCGCCGCCCTGGACGCTGAACGCCACGTGCGCGCCCTCATGCGCGGCTGCTACGAGGCCGAGCAGGCCTCACCCGCACTGCGCGCCCGCATCGTCGCCTCCATCACGAGCGTGTCCGTCACCTGGCGGTGAGTTTCTGGCGGTGCATTGCGCCGTCTTATCTCACCTGTGTGCAGCTCGTCATCGTGGACCGCTGGCGCTTCATGCGTGCGGAATCGTTGCATCGCGTGGCCTCCTATGTCTGCGATTCGTCGTTGCAGTTTCTTAGTGTTTAGCGCGTGCGGCTGGGAACGGATCTTCTTGCAGGCTCTCGTTGCTCGCGCGCCCGTTGCCCGGCACCGCGTATCACCCATCGAGTTGGTCGCGTCGTCGGCGTCCGCACGTGTGTCGACTCGCGCGTCGACGAGGCCCGGTAAACCACCCGCTTTTCGGTGACCTTCGTCGCCGCGAACGACCTGTGCCTTGGTGGTTTTGGGCAATGTGTGCAAAAATGCTTCAGTCTAGACAACAAACTCAAGGAGAATGACATGTCGAAGCGGGGTCGTAAGCGTCGCGATCGTCGTAAGCACGGCGCGAACCACGGCAAGCGTCCTAACGCCTGAGCCGAATACGTTGCGCGCCCGGACCGGATGGTCCGGGCGCGTTTTGTATGCGCCGGTGGCAGCAACCAGCCGCAGCTGCGCCGGGTGCGCGCCTGGTGTGTGCCCACCCGCGGGCCCAAGTCGTGAAGCGCGTGACGGGCCGCGGTGGGGTTTCGTGGCGTTGCATCCGGATAGGAACGGCGCATCCGGATAGGAACGGAGCATCTGGATAGGAACGGCGCATCCGGATAGGTTATTAACCTATCCGCGTGTTCGTCACCTATCCAGATGTTGGTTACCTATCCGGATGTTGGTTACCTATCCGCGTGGTTGCGTCCGATGGGTGGGAGCCGTGAGATGACGTGAGGCCAGTTGATTGTCCGCATGCGAGACGACGTGAGCAGTGGCGGTTGGTGGACTCGTGGCCTCGCATCTGGATAGGAACGGCGCATCTGGATAGGAACCACGCATCCGGATAGGTTATTAAGGTATCCGGATGTTCGTCACCTATCCGGATGTTCGTCACCTATCCGCGTGTTTGCGTCCCATGCGTGGGGTTCGTGAGTAGAAGCGCCGCAACGGTCCATCGCAACGTTGTGTCGGTAGTTTCCACAGGAAACGGCAGTCGGGAGCAGGATTGATCGGACCTAGGACTCGGCTCAACCTGATCCGCAGCTGTTCCCAGTCGTCGTAGTCTGGCCAACTCACTCGGATGACCTGCCACCCGGCATCTCGAAGGTTCTGATCGCGCAACACCCACTCGCGTTTGGCTTGTTCGAGCTCGACGCGAGTTTCTCCGAGTTTTGCAACTCCATCGAATTCAATGATGAGGTGCAGGTCTTCAATGAGAATATCTATGTAGTAGTGGTGGCCGCGTACCCCGATATGCACCTGCGTTTTGGCTGCGAAGGGGCAGATGGAACGCACCAGCCACAGAAGCGCAGCTTCAGCAGGGTTGGCGCAGCCTGGATCGATGGCTTCGAGGATCGCGCGAGCACGTCGGTAGCCGCGAACGTGGCCAGCTCGGTAGAGGCGAGCAAGCAGCTCAGCGCGGATCTGCTCAGCTCGCTGGCGGCACTCATCTTGATGAAACATCGAGAACTGGCTCCATATGTTGAGTGCCATACATCCGAGGACGAAGGACTCTAACGGCTCATCATGAAGCGCGCTTCTCACGAGCGCATCGTAGGGGTGTTCTACGACCAAGCCGTCGATCCTGTTACGTTCTTCCGAAAGAGGTGGAAACTCAGAGCATGACACCGATGTCGCTGGAACCGTCGTGGAGCCGACGCTACATGACGGCAGAGAAGAGGTACACCTTCGGTGTTCGCGGTAGATGGTGACAGGAGGGTTTTGGGACCATCCGCGGATCCCTAGGAGCCGCAAGCAGCTTTGCCCGACAAAGACCGGGGAGTGCTCGTGGGAGGTGTCGACGGCATGTATGCGTGCGCGAGCGACGACGTCCCATACGTCCCAGGGGTTGGCGTTTGTGGAATCGAGGGGTAGGACTGCGCAGACGCCACGCATGATGTGGGCTAGCGTTGACGCTGATTGTTCGCGAGGTGCGTCTGCGGGCGGGGCGATAATAATGGAAGATTTCGTCATAGATGAAGTTTCGTATCATCATCGGTATCGAGGAAAGCGCTAGACGAGGGCCTGTGGATACACCCGACACTGGAGATAGCCCTGTGGATAAGCGCATGCGAGTATCTGGATAGGATCGGCGCTTCTGGATAGGATCGGCGCTTCTGGATAGGAACGACGCTTCTGGATAGCTTATTAAGCTATCCGGATGTTCGTAACCTATCCGGATGTTCGTAACCTATCCGCGTGATCGCGTGTGATGGGTGGGATCTATGCGGAAAGACGTGCGTCCGGTTGATTGTCTGCTTGCGAGACGACGTGAGCCTGGCGGTTGGTGGACTTGTGGCGTCGTATCCGGATAGGAACCGCGTATCTGGATAGGATCGGCGCATCCGGATAGGTTATTAACCTATCCGCGTGTTCGTAACCTATCCGGATGTTCGTTACCTATCCGCGTGTTGGGCCGGGGTGTGGCCCGTGGTGTTGCATCCGGATAGGAACCGCGTATCCGGATAGGTTATTAAGCTATCCGGATGCTGGTTACCTATCCGCGTGATGGCCGAATCTGCTGGGTCTGGGAACAGTATGGACGCCAGTGGATTCTCTACTCGAGAGGCGACGCGGCTGCCGGTGGGAAAGGTGAATGCGTCGTATCCTGGTATGTGCTGGCGCGCGGGCGCGTCCCGATGCGAACAGAAACCGTTTGTCGATCCGAAAGAGCGAAAGAGGCTCCATGTCCCTCCAGATGCGTCTCGTGCACGCCCGCAAGGGGCTCACGCCTCCCGCGCTGCACACCGAGGAAGCTGTGCGCGATATGGCGTTCCACGCCCCACAGCCGGGCCCGATGCCCGCGTCGATGCGAGTGCGTTTCACGGCGACGTGCGACAGAGGAATAACCCGCGTGTTCCCGAAGCAGGGTCTGCGCTCGGGCGGTGCCCTCATCTTCCTGCACGGTGGCGCCTACCTCTTTCCCCTGGTTGATGGCCAGTGGGGGATTGTCGAGGGCCTCATCGACCGCACCGGGCTGCCCGTCATCATCCCCGACTATCCGCTCGCCCCCAACCACACCGCGACCGACGCGTTCGACTTCGTCCAGCCCATCATCGACGAGGCCCAGGCGGAGTTCGGCCGCGTCATCCTCTTTGGCGACTCGGCGGGTGGCGGGCTGGCGCTCTCCCTCGCCATGCAGCGACGCGACACGGGTGCGCGTCAGGTGGACGGCCTCGTCCTGTACGCACCGTGGGTGGACGTCACCATGACGAACCCGCGCATCGAGGAGGTGCAGGGCCGCGACAAGATCCTGCGCGTGCCTGGGCTGGCGTGGGCCGGCCGCGCGTGGGCCGCAGACCTGGATCCGACTGATCCGCGTGTCAGCCCCCTGTACGGTGACCCGGCGGGCCTGCCGCCGATGCGTATTTTCCAGGGCGATGCTGACATCCTGGGGCCCGACGTGATCGAGTTCGCGCGCAAGGCCGCTCGCGCTGGCGTGGACGTGCGCCTGCGCGTGGAGCCGGGCGGTTTCCACGTGTATGTCCTGAGCGTTCCCACCATTCCCGAGGCCCGAGCCGCCCTCGACCGCAGCGCTCGCTTCATCTCGGGGATCCTCACCCAGGCGTAACCGAGGCGTTTCACACGCTGTTTCACGGCCTCGTCGATCGAGGATCACGGTCGCAAGCCAGGGCCGCAGGCCGCCCGGCGTCACCCCGCAACTAATCGACCCGCGCGTCGACCAGGGTTTTACTGTGCACGTACATGTCGATGGTCAGCGGCGTCTGGTCGGGGTGGAGGACGCAGCCTTCGTAGAGCGGATGAATGATGCCCGGCAGCTGGGAAATGTCCTGCTCAGAGGTGGCGATGGTGAAGGTGTGCTGGGTGCCATCGTCAAAGCGCATGACGAAGTGGTTGTTGTAGCTGGTGCCTCCGGTGAACCACTGTGATCGTGTGACGGTGTCTTGGGCGTAGCTGCAGGAGGCGACAGCGCGCGGTTGGGGGTCTTGCGCCAGGTCGATCACCGCGGGCGTGAGGAAGTAAAAGACGGGTGCGGCAATCACGAGGACGCCGAATGCCATCGAGGCGAGGTTGTCCAGCTGCTTGCGTACCGCCCGCCGGTCCCCGGAGCGCTTCGCGGCGCGCAGGTCTGGTATGGAGGCGAGGAGGGTGGCGACGGCGCCGATGACGACGAGGAGCCCCAGACAGCACAGGATGATAACGCCGACGAGTTTGCTCTTCCCATACGAACCCATGTTGTGCATGACGACGATGATCGTGGTGATCAACGCCGGGGGGACGAGGAGGAGCAGGAACAGGGAGCGTCCTGCGCCGCGGCCCGGCTTCGCGACGGCGGGTGCGGGTCTCGGAGGCAGGGGAGGAGTAGGCGGAGTATCAGGAACTGGAGGCAGGGGAGGGGTGCTGGGAAAACTCATGGGGTCGTGTCCAGTGTGTGGAGGCCGTGGGGCCTGGTGCTAGCCGAGGTGGGCTTCGATGATCCGCCAGCTGCGGGGCATGACCTGTAGCGTCATGGGTGTCTGGCCCGGATGGGTGATACAGGCGTCGTAGAGGGTGTCGTAGATCGCGAGGGAGTTGGCGGGTTCGGAGTCCTGCGGTTGCAGGCTGATGTCTTGGACGCGGGTGGAGCCGTCTGTGAGCTGCATGGTGATCTCGTAGACCTGATAGATGGTGGTTGTGCGCGATCCTCGTCTGCCGCTGCGCCATTCACGGTCGGCGACGCTACTCGTGCAGCTGGTGACGGTCACGGGTTTGGGCCCGCTTGCCAGGTCTTGGACGAGGGGGACGATGTGCACGGTGCTCAGTATCCCGAAAGAGACGGCGATGGCGACTCGTCCGGCGGCTTTCCAGCGGCGTCGGCGGGGGATCGCCTTGTCGACGCCGCGGGTCTGCGCCTCGCGGGCGTCACGCAGCATCACGGGAATCGCCAGCGGGATCGTCAGGCAGGTGAGGAGGATGCTGAGGTTCATGCCGATGCCCGTCCACAAGCTGAGCGGCCCGTATTGCGCGCCGGTCTTCAGCGCGATCGGGAAGAGGATGAGCGGGGCGAACGTGAGGCCGCGGATGACGTAGTGGTGGTCGATGAGGTCCCTGTAGTCCTGCCGCGACGGCGGAAAGGAAGGATCACGTGGGGGCATACTCATGGCTCTCTCCTGTGTCTTGTCAGTCGATGCGCGCCTCGACGATGGACCACGTGTGGGGGTAGACCTCCATGGTCATGGAGGCGGATCCGGAGCGCCGAGCGCAGGCCTCGTAGAGGACGCCCGTGAGACCGCCGCGCGAGGCAATGTCCTCACCAGTGGCTGTTTCGATGACCGTGGCGCGCTTGGTGCCGTCAGCGAGCGTCATCGTGAAGGTGTTGTCCCATCCGTTGTCGGGTGTGCGATCACCGCGCGTCCCCGGGTTTGATCGGGGCGTCTGCTCGAAGCTGCACGAGGTGACGGTGACGGTGGTGGTGCCCTCCTTCAGGTCGCGGAAGGCGGGCAGGCCGCGGCTGATTGACTGGAATCCCACGAATAATGCGGTGACGCACAGGACGACGATGCCGAAGGAACGCTGGTTGTACTTCTCAATATCGACGTCGCGCTTGGCCCGCCACACGCCGAGGTACGCGAACGCGCACGCGATGAGGAGCCCCGCGACGAGGACGAGCCCAACGCCGCAGGCCTGCGCTTTCCACACGACGCGATCGCGGCCGAAATCTGTGTGATCTCCGATGAACCAGAAGAGGGCGATAGCAGCAATGACCAGAGCCACGAGGACGGCCCCGATGGCGGTGGCGATCTTCTTGAGGACACCTGTGCCTGTCGGGCCTTGCGCGGGCGAGGAAGCCCGACGAGGAGAGGAAGCTGGGTTGCGTGACATGGGTTCCCTTTCAGGCCGTAGAGGTTGGGACGAGGCCGGGGCGCGTGCGCCGGCCTGCCGGGTGGGCGGGCCGACCGATCAGTTGTTGATCCTCGCGCTCGCGACGACCCTTGAATGCGTGTAGTAACCGATGGTCATGGTCGCGTTGCCGGAGCGCAGAGCGCAGGCCTCGTAGAGGACGGCTGTCACGTCCCCTTGCCTCGCAATCTCATCCTTGCTGTCCGTCTCGACGGTCTGCGTGTGGGTCGAGCCATCCTCAAACGTCATGATGAACTGGTTCTTATACACGGTCGAGACGCCGCCGCGGTAGCGTGACCGACTCGTCTTGTACTGCTCGAAGCTGCATGACGTGACCGTAACAGTGTGTGGGCCGTCGGCGACGTCAAGCACCGCGGGAACGCCGTTCGACAGCGCATAAATGGCGAACCCGAGGCCAAAGACGCCGACCATCCCCAGGCCGAGCTGGCGTTGTTGTGCCACTTTCTCATCGCCCCGCGCGCTCGCCACGAGGTAATTGCGCCGCGTAACAGCATAGAGGGGAATCATGGCAAGGGCGAAGACGAGTGCGACGGCACACTTGATGAGGGTCCAGACGATCCGTTCCGTGCCGAAGTCGAACATCTCACCGAAGAAATAGAGGACTGTGCCAAGGAGGAGGCCCACGAGCGTGAGCAGGATCCACCACCCCGTGTGCTTCTTCGGCACCTTGCCCTCGCCGGAAGGATCGTTGGGGGCAGGAAAACTCTGAGAGGCCTCGTCGGCGTCGGACGACGCGGCATACGCCTGCCCGTATGGGGACCCCTGATATGCCCAACCCTGGTACGACAGCGGCGGCAAGGAAGGCTGCGCGTCGCCCGCTTGCGGCTGTGGCACCTGCGGCTGATTGGCGGGCTGACTGCCGGAAGCGTCCGGATCGTAGGGGGAGAGATAAGGGTATTGATTGCTCATGGTGGACCTGAGGGGAGGGGTGGGAACGAGGCCGGGGCGAGATCGTCCGTGCGCGTCAGTTCAGGCGGGCGTCGACGATGATCCAGCTGTGCTCGTAGACGTCCAGGGTCATGGACGCGTTGCCCGATTGCAGCTTGCAGGCCTGGTAGAGCACCTCGTAGGTGCCGCCCATGGTCTGGATGCTCGTGGGCTGGTTTGTCTCGATGGTTGTCGTATGCAGTGTCCCGTCGGTGAGGATCATCGTGAAGTAGTTGTCGTACACGGTGCGCCCGCCTCCGCGTCGACGCGACTTTCTGTGCGAGCCCTGCTCGTAGGTGCATGAGGTGACGGTGACGGTGTGGTGGCCTTCGACGAGGTCTTGGGCGGCCGGGACGCCGTAGGTGACGGAGAAGTAGCCGCTGAGGGGGAGGATGATGATGGCGAAGAACAGGGCGCGAACGCGCATGCGGCTGGTTGCGATGTCGCCGGCGGCCTTGGCTCGCCGCAATTCGCGGTAGGAGCGGGGGATGCTGACCAGGCATCCGATGGCGACGATGAGCCCGAGCCCGCTTGCCGCGGCCGTCCAGGTGAGTCTCTCCGTGCCGAAGTCGTATGAGCCTCCCACGACGGCGTAGATGACGACGGCGAGGACGGCCAGGATCGTGAGGATGGTCGTCGCGCGGGAACGCTTCTTCTGTTGGGTGGGGGCAGCAGTCTCTTCCTCGTGCGAGGGGTCGGGCTGGGCGTACCCGTAGGAGGCGGCGCCCGCGGGCGTCTGGTTGGGCGGGTACTGGTAGCCGACCTGCGGGTTGTGCTGGCCCTGATACGCGCCGTCGGGCGACGCGGCACCGGACGCCTGGTAGGGCTGCCCGTACTGCGGATACTGGTATCCGGGGACCTGCTGGGAGTCGGCGCCCTGGTAGGAGGGGTACTGGTACTGGGAGGGGCCGACGGGGGGAACCTGTCCGGGGTCGGAGGGGTTCTGCGGGGAGTTGAACTGGTTGGGGTTGCTCATGTGGAGACCTATGCTGTGAGGGGTGTGGGGCGAGGCCTGGGCTAGGAGGGTGCGCCCGCCGCGGTGGGCAGTCTCGCGGTGAGTGTCCAGCTGGCGGCCTGTGCGTCGGTGTCCACACTACCGCCCATGGTCGTCGCGAGGGCGCGGATCTCACCCATGCGTCGCGCACCCAGGACGGGGGCGCGATCTGTGAGCGCGCTGATGGTGAGGGTGAGGGCTTCCTCCGTCGCCGAGCCGGTGACGGTGAGCGACGCGTTCTTGTCGATTTCGGCGATGTGGGAGAAGGCCAGGTAGAGGATTTCCGCGCCGACGGCGTCCCCGTATTTGCTTAACGGAGCGTATTCGTTGAAGAGGTTGATGATGGTGAAACCGGATTGCTGCGCGTAGGTGATGGCGCCGTCGATGCTCGCGAAGTCGCTGGGCGGCTGGGGGTGGGTTTGAGGCATGGCTGTGGCGGTTGGGGGGAGTGCGGGTGTTGCGGGTGGCGTGGCGAGGTGGGCGGGCACCTCCGGGGAGGGGCGCCCGGCGGCGTGCCGCGGCGGGGTCTTCCAATCCCTGTACAGGAATCGGATGCCGACGGCGACTGCGACCACGATGAAGACAATCAGATAGGAAGCCGCTGCGGTGACGACAGCCGACGACCATGAGCGGGGTGAGAAGAAAGATCCCAGGACGATATTGAGGGACATGAAAGCGATGATGATTGCGCAGACGAGGAGCTTCTCGCGCCTGGTGGCTTTCTGCTTGGTCATGTGCCGCTCATTCCGCTCGTGCGTCGACGAGGACCCAGCTGTGGCGATAGACATCGACGGTCAGTGACGTCGCGCCGGAACGTGCCTTGCATGTCTCGTAGATGATCGCGGAGATGCCGCCCTCCTTGGCGAGGTCGTCGGAGCTCTCGGTCTCGAGCGTGAGTGTGCGCGTTGTCCCATCCTCCAGGGTCATGGCGAAGTGATTGTCGTAGTAGTCGATGACCTTGCTGTGATCGTCCGACGGCTTGTAGTGCTCCTTCTGGGTGAGTTGGCACGACGTGACTTTGATCGTGCGGGGCCCTTCCGCGAAGTCCCGGGCGACGGCGATCCCGTAGACGCCTGACACGGCAGCGATCACGATGCCAACAACGCCCACCGCGATTGAGACGGCGGTGTAGAGCGTACCGGAGGAGGCATCCCCCTCGGCCTGCGCTCGGCGCCCACGCCTGCGCAGATAGGTAAAGAGGACCGTGCATACGATCGCAGCGACGAGACCGATGGCGCACCTTGCGGCCACCCACACGAGCCGCCAGAACCCGAAGTGCACGTACCTGCCGAGCGTCGCGAAGGCGTAGGCAATGGTGCCGAAGAAGCCGATGACGACGAATGCGAGCAGGTTTGCGCGCGTTGAGAACCCCCGCGGCAGGCGCTCGAAAATCGACGAGGCCGGGGGGCGGTTGGCGGGACCGGGCGGGGGGAAAGGTGGGGTACTGGTTGCTCATGGTCTCACTGACGCGTGTGGGATGGGCGAGGCCGGGGCGCGTTCGCGTCACGCCTCACGGATAGCCTTCATGATCCCACTGCGTGGGTAGTAGTCGACGACGAGAGAGGTCGTGAAAGGGCGGACGACACATGCTTGATAGACAGCGTAGTAGGGGCTTGTTGGTTTCGTGAACTCGTCTTGCGTGTGCGTCGTGATGTCGAAGCGACGCGGCTTTCCGTCGTCAAAATGGAGGGTAAAAACGTTGCGGTAGTAGATGCTGCCGCCACGCCCGTGCTCGGTGAACGTCTGGAAGTTCTCACAGCTCGTAACGGCCCGCGTCTGGGGGCCTTGGCGGGCGTCACTGGATAGCTCACTGAAGGCTCCACCGCCCATCACGGTAGACGCGGTCGCGACCAACGCGATCACAGCAATGCAGAAAAGTGTCTTGATGGCGGGACCAGCGTCGCCAGGTTGATCCAGTTGTGCGCGCATCGTGCGCACGAGCATCGGAAGGAGCGACAAGAGGCAGATGCCGAAGACAACGACCGCGCCAGAGCCGATGAGTGAACAGACCAGCTGACGGACACCGAAGTTCCCGGCAAGCAAAAACGCGCCGAGCATGACGACCGCGGACCCGACGAGCGTGCAGGCGCATATGGTCACGCCGAGCTGTTGCCGAGCACGTCTCGGACGTCTCTCGGGGGAGAAACGTGAACGACGCGGGTACACGCTGTCCTCCTGTGCTCACACGTCCGTGGGGGTCGCGCCCGTCCACTCGTACCAGCCCTGGTGCTGCACGATCCACGCTATGAGCGCGTACCCGGCTTGCCCGGGCAGGGTCTGGCCGTCCATCCCTCGTGCCATGGAGGCGGCCATGTCCTCGAACCATTGGTCGTGAGCGACCAGGGGCGTGTAGCAGTCAACGAAGGGAATCCCGCGGCGCGCGCACACTTCGGAGCAGGAGGACGCCAGAGACTTCAGGGCGCCGGAGTCGACGCCGGCCAGGGGCGGGGGACCCACCACGAAGCTGGGGACCCCCAACGACGTGGCGCGATCCGTAATGTTAGCGAGGTTCAGGCGTGAGCGGGCAGTGGAGATACCGGCAGCGACGTCGCCGGGACCGACCCCGATGACGAGGCCGTGGGGTTCGCCGTCGGCTAGGCGTAGCAGGACTTCTGCCTCCCAGCGGGCAGCCATCTGCTTGGTGGTTTCTGAGGGGACGGCGAGGGTGAGGAACGTGGCGGGTAGGTCGAACGTAGAGTGGGCGTTGACGCGGCCCACCCAGCCCAGGCCTCGAGGGTCGCCGACTCCGGCGACCAGCTCGTCGCCGATAAAGCAGATGCGCATGGTGGTCCTTTCCGGGTGTGCCTGCGCGCGCCCGGATCGTGGGCGCGCGCAGGAAGCTCGCTAGCCTTCGAAGGCCTGCGCAATAAGGGTAGCCGCCTGTTCCTTATGAAGCGATGCGCGTCCAGCTGCCGTCGTTGCGGACTCGGGTCGCGAGACGAGTCGGACGGGGCGTGCGAGCGACGGGAACAGGTTGAGTGCGAGGTGCGGCCACGCGCCCTGGTTGCGAGGCTCGTCCTGCACCCATGTCACGGTCGCGTTCGGGTACTGGGCGAGCGCGGCTGCCACCTCGGCCTCGGGCAGCGGGTAGAGCTGCTCCACACGGATGATCGCCGTTGACGTGTCGCCTCGGTGCTCACGTTCCTTGGCCAGGTCGTAGTAGAGGCGACCCGAGCACAGCAAGACACGCGTCACGGACGCGGCATCGAGGTGTGCGGCATCGCCGATGACGGGCTGGAAAACGCCGGAGGTAAACTCGTCGATCGACGAGGCCGCCGCCGACAGGCGCAGGAGTTGCTTGGGTGTGAAGGCGATGAGCGGCTTGCGCGGTCGCTTGTAGGCTTGGGTGCGCAGCATGTGGAAGTAGTTCGCCGGTGTGGAGGGCTGGACGATCCACATGTTGTCCTGCGCTGCCAGCTGCAGGTAGCGTTCGATGCGCGCGCTCGAATGGTCGGGACCCTGCCCCTCGTAGCCATGGGGGAGCAGCATGACCAGCGAGGAGCGCTGGCCCCACTTTTGTTCGGCCGAGCACACGAACTCGTCGATGACTGTCTGCGCGCCGTTCGCGAAGTCGCCGAACTGTGCTTCCCAGATGGTGAGTGTTTCGGGACTCTCCAGCGAGTAGCCGTAGTCGAAGGCCAGCACACCATACTCGCTCAGCGGCGAGTTCCATACGTCAAAGCGTGCCTGGCCCTCGGTGAGGAAACGCAGCGGCGTGAACTCGCGTCCGTCGTCGCCGTCGTGCAAGACGGCGTGACGCTGGACGAAAGTCGCGCGTGCCACGTCCTCGCCGGACAGGCGCACGCCGGTTCCCTCCATGAGGAGCGTCCCGAAGGCGAGGAGTTCCGCGAACCCCCAGTCGATCGGCTTGTTGCCCAGCGCCATCTGCAGTCGTCGTTCGCACAGCTGGCGCAGCTTCGGGTGTGGGTTAAAGTCGTCGGGGAAACGCGTGTGCGCCCGACCGATGCGGCGCAACTGCGTGGCAGGCACAGCGGACGTCCAGCCGATCATCATGCCGGTACCGGGCAGTTGGGACTCGGGCATGGTCCATTCTTCGTCGGGGGATTCACCCGCGTTGCCCACGCCGGCGGTCAGCGCGGGGTCACGCGTGCGGCTACCCGGATTGGTCTCGGACACTGAGGAGGCTCCACTTGCGCGCGTCTCGTCGAGGATCCGCCCCAGCTCTGCTTCGTATTGTGTGATGGACTGACGGGCTTCGTCTTCGGTGAGCTGCCCGCGACCGACCAGGCCGCGGATGTACACGGCTCGCGTGGAGGGGATACGGTCGATGAGTGAGTACATGACGGGCTGTGTCATCGACGGGTCGTCGCCTTCGTTGTGTCCGCGCCTGCGGTAGCACACCATGTCGATGATGACGTCCTTGTGGAAGGTGTTGCGGTATTCGAACGCCAGGTGTGCGCAGCGGATGACGGCCTCGGGGTCGTCCGCGTTCACGTGCAGGATCGGGATCTGCAGGCCCTTGGCCAGGTCGGTCGCGTACCCGGTTGAGCGGCCCTGCGTGGGTCCGGTCGTGAACCCGATCTGGTTGTTGACGATGATGTGAATCGTTCCGCCGGTCTTGTATCCTTCCAGTTGGGAGAGGTTGAGGGTCTCTTGGACGACGCCTTGGCCAACGAAGGCTGCGTCACCGTGGACGAGGATCGGGATGATCGGCAGGTCGGGGTCATCGAGGGCCTCCTGCTTGGCGCGCACGATGCCTTCTAGGACACCGTCGGCTGCTTCCAGGTGCGAGGGGTTAGCGCCCATGTAGACCTTTGTGGCCAGGCCGTCATCGAGTGAGTACACGCCCCACGTGCCCAGGTGGTACTTGACGTCGCCGGAACCCTGGACGGAGTTGGGCATGTAGTTGCCCTCGAACTCGTCAAAAATCTGGGCGTAGGACTTGCCGGCGATGTTGGCGAGCACGTTGAGGCGGCCGCGGTGAGCCATGCCGATGGCGACCTCGTGGATTCCGGCGCGCGCTGAGTCGGCGAGGATATGGTCAAGGAGGGGGATCAGGGACTCGCCGCCCTCGAGTGAGAAACGCTTTTGGCCCATGAACTTGGTTTGTAGGAACTCCTCGAACGCCTCGGCGCGGATAAGAGTGCCCAGGATGTGGCGTTGAGCCTCGGGGGAGGGGGCCTCGTAGGGACCTTCGATGCGTTTTTGGACCCAGGCGCGCTGTTCAGGATCCTGGATGTGCATGTATTCGATGCCGACGGTGCGCGTGTAGGTGTCGTGCAGGCGGGTGAGGATGTCGCGCAGCAGCATCTGGTCGGCCCCGCCGAAGCCGCCGGTGGGGAAGGGACGATCCAGGTCCCACACGCTCAGGCCGTAGGACGCGATGTCGAGGTCGGGGTGGCGTCGTACGCGGTAGGCCAGGGGGTCCGTGTCGGCGGCGAGGTGGCCGCGCGAGCGGTAGGCGTGGATGATTTCCGCGATGCGCGCGGGCTTGCCCTTTTCGCGGTCGGGGTCGTATTCGTAGTCCGCTTCCCATGAGTAGGGGCGCGTGGGTACGTGCAGGGACGTGAAGACGCGTTCGTAGAAGCCGTCGCGGCCCGACAGCTTCGCGTCGACTAGGCCCAGGAGGCGGCCCGACGCCGCGCCTTGGATGATGCGGTGGTCGTAGGTGGAGGAGAAGTACGTTGTTTTGCCGATGCCGAGGGATGCCAGGCGCTTGGGGGACACGCCTCGGAATTCGGCCGGGTAGTCGGTGGCGCCGACGCCGATAATGATGCCTTGTCCGACCATGAGGCGCGGCACGGAGGTTGTGGTGCCCAGTGTCCCTGGGTTGGTGAGGGTGACGGAGGCGCCCTGGAAGTCGGTGGTTGTCAGGGTTGCGGCGCGTGCGCGGGAGACCAGGTCTTGGTAGGCGGCGACGAACTCGGAGAATGTGAGGGTGTCGGCGTCGTGGATGACGGGGACCTTCAGGGAGTGGTTGCCCTGCGAGTCGGCCACGTCGATGGCCAGACCGAATCCGATGTGCGCGAGCTGTTCGACGGCGGGCTTGCCGCCCTCGAGGGTGTAGCGCACGTTGAGGTCGGGCATCTCGCACAGGGCTTCGACGAGCGCGTAGCCGATGAGGTGGGTGAAAGAGATTTTGCCGCCGACGGTGCGTGCCAGGTGGGCGTTGATGAGGGCCCGGTTTTCGATGAGGAGTTTGGCGGGAATCTGGCGCTGGGAGGTGGCCGTTGGGATGGACAGCGAGGCTTCCATGTGCTTGGCGGTGGCGCGGGCGACGGATTTCAGGACGTGTATTTCGTCTTGGGTGGGGGTTCCCTTGGAGAGAGTGAAGGCGGCGCGTCCGTGCTGCAAGCGCGTGTAGGGACTCGTGGCTTCGGCGAGGGCGGCGGGCGGGGCGGGCGGCAGGTCCGAACGCGTGACGGACACGACGGGCGCGTCGTCGTGGGGGGCGTGCGCGTCCTCTTCTTCGCTGTCAAGGTCAAGCGCCGGTGGAGTGACGCGCAGGGGTGCTGGGTTCGATGAGTCTGGTCCCTCGGGGGTGGTATCCGGTGTTGAAATCGGTGGGGACGAGGTCGTGGCGTGTGCGAGCGTGTCAGGTTCACTCTCGGGGATGGCGGGGCGTTTGGCGCGTAGCTGCGGGGGCGCGGACTCTGTCGCGAAGTAGGCGCGCCACGAGGGGTCGAGCAGCTGTGGATCGCGGTTGTACAAATCCCGCATCTTTGCGAGGTACCACTGCGGGTCGGGTTGGGAAACTGTGTGGGTGGGCACGTCTTCCTCCGTTTGACTCACGCCGCACGCATGGGCTTATGTCGCGGCGACCATACCGGAGCGATTCTACCGCCGCGTGACCGTCTTCACGAAACCTGGTACAACTTTGGCGTGTACTTCAAGGGCCTTTGGTCCGTCATAGGGAGAGTATTGGCACACCGCGGCGTGTGCGTGGACACGTAGACGGGGATGCGGGTCGCAGACCGCTAGACTGGAATCATCATGGAATGCGACACTGTCGGCTCTTTTGCTGCTCTTTTTCTCCCGTTGCCCCAGCGCGTGCGCCGGGTCTGCCCCTGCCTCGTTGAGGGGGCCACGCGATGACGACCGCGCTCATGCTCCTGCTCGGCATCGTTCTCACCGCCGGCACCTTCGTTTTCGTCTCCGCCGAGTTCTCGCTGGTCGCGGTCGACCAGGCGGTCCTCGAGAAGAAGGCGGAGGAGGGGGACCGCAGTGCCGCTTCGGTCCTGCGCGCGACCCGCTCTCTATCAACTCAGTTGTCGGGTGCGCAGGTCGGTATCACGCTGACCACGATCCTGCTCGGTTATACGACGCAGAGTGCTCTGGCTGACCTGCTGGAGGACCTGCTCGGATCAGTCGGCCTGGCGTGGGGCTTGGCGACCGGCATCGCGGCATTCGTGGCCGCCGTGTTCATCAACGTCTTCTCGATGCTCTTCGGTGAGCTTGTCCCTAAGAACCTCGCTCTTGCTCACCCGATGTCCACGGCCTCGCGCGTCGTTCCTTTCCAGATGGTCTTCACCATCATCGCTCGACCCATCATCTGGGTGCTGGGCGGGACCGCGAACTGGGTGCTCGCCCGCATGGGCATCGAGCCGCAGGAAGAGATTTCGTCGGCGCGCTCCGCCTCCGAGCTGGCCGCCCTCGTGGAGCACTCAGCCGAAGAAGGCACATTCGACACCTCCACAGCGGACCTGTTCACGAACACGATCCGCATGAACACGCTCAGTGCCGCCGACGTCATGACCGACCGGGGCCGCCTGCACACCCTGAGCGAGGGCGACAGCGCCCAGGACGTGCTCGACCTGGCCCGCGAAACCGGGCACTCCCGATTCCCTGTCATCGGCGACGACTCTGACGACATCCTCGGCCTGGTTTCGCTGCGGCGCGCTGTCGGTGTTCCCGCCGATCGTCGCGCCGAAGTCCCCGTCGTCTCTTCGTCACTCATGACCGACGCGCCTTCGGTTCCCGAGACCGCGCCGATCGGCCCCCTCATGGTCCAGCTGCGCGACGAGGGCCTGCAGATGGCCGTCGTCGTCGACGAATACGGTGGCGTGTCCGGCATCGTCACCCTCGAAGACGTCGTCGAAGAGATCGTCGGCGAGGTCTCCGACGAGCATGATCAGCGTCGCCTCGGCATTCGCCCGCGTCCCGACGGCACGTTCCTCGTGCCCGGAACGCTGCGCCCCGACGAGCTCGCCCGCCGCACCGACATCAACCTGCCCGAGGACGGCCCCTACGACACGATCGGCGGCCTCGTCATGAACGAGCTGGGTGACATCCCCTCCGTCGGCTCGCGTGTGAGCGTCGATGGCATCGGCATCGAGGTCACCCAGATGCAGGGAAGGCGCGTCGCCCAGGTGGCGATCACGCCCGCGCCCGCCGAGGACGAGGAAGTGTCGCTGTGAGCGTCGGAGTTGGTCTCGCCATCACCGTTGCCCTGCTGGCCGTCAATGCTTTCTTCGTTGCCGGCGAGTTCGCCGTCACCTCGACGCGCCGCTCGCAGGTCGAGCCGCTCGTCGACGAGGGGGCGCGTGGAGCCAGCGCCGCCCTTTTCGCCTTGCGCCACGTCTCGCTCATGCTGGCGATCTGCCAGCTGGGCGTGACGGTCGCGTCCACGACGCTGGGCGTCGTCGCCGAGCCCGCGATCGCGCATCTGGTCGAGTCTCCGCTTGAGCGCCTGGGTGCCCCCGAGGCGACCAGCCACGTCGTCGGATTCGCGGCGGCCCTTGTGGTCGTCCTTTTCTGTCACGTCGTCTTCGGTGAGATGGTCCCCAAGAACATCTCGATCGCCGCCCCCGTGCGCATGCTGCTGATTTTGGCCCCCGTCCTCGTGCGCCTGGGCCACGTCCTGCGCCCGATCATCGATGCCATGGATCATTTCGCGAACTGGTTCGTGCGCCGGGCCGGCTACGAGCCGCGCTCGGAAATCTCCGCCACCTACACGGTTGAGGAAGTGGCCTCCATCGTCGTGGCCTCCCAAGCCGAGGGCGTCCTGACCGACGAGCTCGGGCTGCTCAGTGGTACCCTCGAGTTCTCCGAGGAGACCGCGGGATCGGCGATGGTGCCCCTCGACGACCTCGTCGTCCTGCCAGAAGACGTCACGCCCGCCGACGTGGAGGAACACGTAGCTCACACCGGTTTTTCGCGTTTCCCCATTGCAGGCGACGACGGTTCCATCGTCGGCTACGTTCATTTAAAGGATGTTCTGTACGCGACCGGGGGCGAACGCGACCAGCCCATCACCCCGTGGCGTATCCGCCGCCTCGAGGCTGTTTCCTCCTCCGACCAGGTCGAGGATGCGCTGCGTCACATGCAGCGCACGGGTGTTCACTGCGCGCTCGTGCGCGACGAGGGGGTAGTCGTCGGTATCCTCTTCCTGGAGGACATCCTGGAGCTGCTCGTCGGCGAAGTTCGCGACGCCCTCCAGCGGCCCTGACGAGGCAGCGGCTGGCACAGCCTACGAGGGCGTTGCTAGAGTGGGACGATCAGAAAGCGAAAGGGGAGAAAGCGTGAGCGAGAACGAGTGCCCGCTGCCCAAGCGGTCGCAGCTGCGCGCCGCGCGCTCCCAGGGCGGCGAGGGAACCCCTATTACCGGGGACAAGCCCCGCGGTGTGCAGCCCCCTCCGCCGCCGCCTGTTCGTCCCACCGCACCCGTTTCGCTGAGTGTAGGACCCGATCGTAACGGCCCTGTTGCCGAGGCCGATGCGCCCACCCCCGTGCAAGGGACGCCGTTCGTCCCGCTTGGTGGCGCACAAACCGTCACCGGTACCCCGCCTCTCGACACATCAATTCCCAGGGAAGGCACCCTTAACGCTGACGGTGGGTCGGCCTCGTCGGAGGAGACGCAACGACGGCATGTTCACCCGGTCGGCTACGTGCTGCGTGCCCTCCTGGTCGTCGGCCTGGCGGGTTCGACCATCGCCGTGCCGATGACTGGTCGCGTCGGATCGGACTCCTCCCTGACTGTTCCCGCGCGCGCCTTCGGCGCGTCCGTGGGCGGCGGCAGTTGGGCCTCCTCCCAGATTCTGCCTCAGGCCACCGCGCTGGACGGTACGTTGACCGCGAATTCGCGCGCCAAGACTAAGGCGCCCGTGTCCGTCACCGGTTGCGCGGTCGGCACCGGCGCGGACGGTAACCGTAGTGTGAGGGTCGTGGCCGACACGATCTACTGGCCGCTGGCCGAGGGGACCTACACGATCACGTCGCCTTTCACGATGCGTATTTCGCCTGTCTCCGGGCAGCTGCTCGCGCACGAGGGCATTGACATGGCTGCCCCCCTGGATACGCCGATCACGTCCGTGTACGGCGGGGTCGTCGAGGAGGTCGCAGAGAATTCGCGTTCGGGCGCCTACGTGCAGATTAAGCACACGCTGGCGGACGGCACGGTCTTCCATTCGGCCTACCTGCACCAGTACATGAACAAAATTAAGGTGAAGGTCGGTGACACTGTCACAGCTGGGCAGGTCATTGGTGCGGTCGGCTCCAATGGCTGGTCCACCGGCCCGCACCTGCACTTTGAAATCCATGATTCCTCTGACACTCCCGTGGACCCGGAGGCGTGGATGACGGCGCACAAAGCCGTTTACCTCGGACAGGAGTCTTGCTCATGATGCCCGTGACTATGCGTCAGGGACCCATCGTTTTCGCCCATCGGGGCGGCGGCCAGGAGGCTCCCGAGAACACGATGACCGCGTTTTCTCACGCTTACGAGGCCGGGGTGCGTCACATTGAAACCGACGCGCACGTGACCGCTGACGGGCGGGTCGTCATCTGCCACGATGAGACCGTGGACCGCTGCTACGACGGGACCGGCGTGATTGCGCAGATGACGTGGCGGGAGCTGTCCGCGCTGCGCCATCGCGACTCGGGGGAGCAGCTGCCCCTCCTCGCGCAGGTGCTGGAGGCCTTCCCGGACGCGTACTTCAATATCGACGTGAAGGAGCCGGGCGTCGAGGGGCCGCTCCTCGACGTCGTGGCCGACCATGGCGCCGCTGATCGCGTGCTCGTGGCCTCCTTCTCGGAGCCGCGTCTGCGCGTCGTGCGCGATGCCGCCGCCTCCGACCCGGATCGTGCTGTGGCCACGTCTCTGGGGACCGAGGCCGTGGTGCGCCTCGTGGGCGCCGCGAAGAGCGCGACAAACCCGGCGTGGTGGCACGTGCCTGGCCCACGCCAGGGCGCCATTGCCGCGCAGGTGCCGATGCGTCAGGGTCCCGTCCGCGTCGTGGATGAACGTTTCGTGGCCGCCGCCCACACCCTCGGCTTGGCGGTGCACGTGTGGACCATCAACACGGTGGCCGACGTGCTGCGCCTCCTCGAGGTCGGCGTGGACGGCATCGTCACCGATCGCCCCGCATTCCTGCGGGACTTCCTGGACGCGCGCGGCCTGTGGACCCCGCCTCCGGCGCCCGGCGCTGTCTCGGGGCCCAGAGACTGAGGTTGTTGCGTGAATTGGCGGGTGCGCACCGGCGGGTGCGCGCCCGCTAACACACGCCGCTTACGGGGGTAAGGCACGTGTTGTTGACTTTTCGTCATGCGGGTGCGTTGCCTGGGGAAGGTGAACTACCCGCCCAGTAGCCCCATCATCATCGCCCAGATCGCAGCGCGAGGCGGCGCGTCCAGTGTTGGATCGGCTGACAGCCGGGCGAGGGCTTTGCCGTCAAGCGGCGCGTGGATGTGCGCGTGCATGTGGTCGGTCACGAAACACTCGTAGTGTGGCCCCGTCCGCCACTGTCCGCGACGTTTCTCTTCGCGCACGCAGGTTACGACGCTCCAGCGCCCCGAGACGCAGTCCTGGGCGAAGTGTGACTCCGCGGGGCCATATGTCACGAGATCGTTGAGCACATCTTGAGCGCCTTGCGCATCCAGGGAACGAATCGCAGCGACGAAGTCCGCGGGAATGTAAGGAGGCCCGTCGTGGATGGTAGGTCCGGCGTGCAGCAGGGACGATAAGGCCAGGATATGGGGGACTTCGCAGTCATCAACCTGGCTGACGTGCACGCCGTCCACGTCGGAACGCATAACGACGGAGCGAGGTGTTGTGGGCCAGATCCTCCAGTCGCGTATGATGCCCGAGATGGAAGGGGACAGGACGCGGATAATGATTTGGGAGCGTGCTGCTCGCACCGGTTCGAGGATTCGTGCGGCGTCGCCGGCCAGGCCGTTGGCGCCGACTAGTCCGAGTGACACCAGTCCGCTGGAGAGTGCAGCGCTTGAGATGGTGCTGTCCTTATCGTTGCTGGCGATCATGTCGAGCAGAGCGTCGGCTTGCTCGACGGTCACGACGAGCTGATCAGCAGACTTGTCTTCGGTGGGATGGTCGCTCACGGTGCTACCTCCAGGGTTTGAGTCATCGTGATGAAATCATCGATGACCGTCGGGAAGAGAATGCTGGGGCACGTACACGTCGCGGTCCACAGGAAGCGCTGCGACGAGAGCTGCCCCACCGGAGCTGTGCGTGTCATCCACGTGAGTTGAGTGAGCGTCAGTGACACATTATCGAGAATGTAGACGCCAGTGCGCCAGCGTGCGCCTTGAGGCGTGACCGGCCAGGTGAAGTCGTCAATGAGGTGGAATCCGGGCAGCGCATCCTTCACCTGCCTGATGGTGTCCGCGTAGACGTCGTCGTCGCTCGCGTCGGTGCTGAGTGCTCCGCCGGTGACTACGAAGGTCGGAACATTTCCCTCATCTTTTGTCGAAGCGACGGCGACGAGGCGGACGCTGGGATCATCTGCTAGGGGGCCGAGCTGTGAGTATTCCTCCGGGGTCAGGAATCTCCATCCCGAGGAAAGGGTCATTGTTACCTGTTCGTTCACCAGAATTCCTTCCTGCCCGCATGGTTCTCGTAAGCCTCCCGATCGATGTTTCCGTTCTCATCCAGGAGGCCGTGCCGCTTGGCGTACTGCCAATCGGCGTAGACCCACCGAGGGAATTTGATCGGTAGAAGGCCGATGAGCAGGAAGGCAGCGGCGAACAAAGCCACTGCTGCGATGCCTGTGAGCCAAATTCTAGGAAGGTGGTAATACCTGACAATTCCAGATATGCCGACGATAAAGAAAGTGATAGAAATCGCAGGTGCGCCAATAGCAGCATAGTTTCTGCTGATCTTCCCCTGTCCATTCATTCGGCGCCACAGGTTTGCGGCTTTTGAATCAGTAAACATCTCCGTATACCAGACTGCTATTCCAAATAGACCCATGCCGATCCCAACAATAGCCAGTTTAAGATTCTCGTTCATGTGCTCATCTTTCATTGAGGGGATCGACGATAGCGTCATTGGCAAGATTTCCAGCCTCTTCCCCTAGAGAATGCCCGACCAATCCTCCGATGACGCCGCCGACAATGCCGCCAACGACAGCGCCAACGGGGGCGAAAGGCCCTGAGATAGCGGATACAGCCCCGCGTTCGTTCACCAGAATTCCTTGCCTTTTGTGTGTTTCTCGTATGCCTCCTGGTCAATGTTTCCGTTCTCATCCAGGAGCCCGTGCCGCTTGGCGTACTGCCAATCGGCGTAGACACACCGGGGAAATTTGATCGGTAGAAGGCCGATGAGAATGACGAGGCCGAGGAGCATCATGAGGCATGCAAGCCCAAATATTAGCCAGCCGGGTGCTTGCTTCTCAATGAGAACAGAAAATAGATAGATGAAACAAATAGATGATAGAGCCGGAGAACCGATAGCTGCCCAGTTCTTGCTGATGCGACCTTGTCCGTTCATACGACGCCATAGGTTCGCAGCCTTGGAGTCCGTGAACATTTCGGCGTACCATATGCCCACGCCAAGAACGCCAAGAATCAGAGCGCATAGACAGCCAAGCAAATTATCCTTCATAAGTCATCCCTCATTCCATCGACGCTGCAACACGGTCTACACCCTTATCATTGATCCAATCACCAGCAGATTCACCAGCATAGTGCCCGATCGCTCCGCCGATGACGCCGCCGACCAGGCCACCAACGACGGCACCAATGGGTGCGAAAGGCCCTGAGATAGCGGATACAGCCCCGCGTTCGTTCACCAGAATTCCTTGCCTTTTGTGTGTTTCTCGTATGCCTCCTGGTCAATGTTTCCGTTCTCATCCAGGAGCCCGTGCCGCTTGGCGTACTGCCAATCGGCGTAGACACACCGGGGAAACCTGATAGGTAGGAGCCCAATGAGAATCACTAGGACAAGGAATAAAGATACATAAACGCAAGGGAAATAAAGGCTGCGTGGAATGATGTTCACCTCAGCGGTGCTCATGACTCCAACATCAATGAACATCAAAGAGAACGCAGGGGTGCAGATTGTCGACCAGTTTCTGCTGTGGAGACTGGATTTTGTCATGGTTCTCAATATGTGGCCAAGGCGACTGTCCGAGAACATTTCAAGGTACCACATTGTCATACAGAAGATACCAAATAGAAATGTCGCTACGGGCATTATGCGATCATGTGTCATAATCTGAAACCTTATCCGTTGTCCATATGGCTATCGATGACTGAGTTGGCCCCATCTCCGACCTTCTCTCCGGCGTAGTGCCCAATCAAGCCGCCGACGACCCCGCCGACAATGCCGCCAACGACTGCACCAACGGGGGCGAAAGGCCCCGAGACGGCAGCGCCGATGGCAGCGCCGCCTTTCGCTCCTAGTGCCGCGCCTCCCCACGTGCCGAGGCCTGTGAGGGTTCCTTTTGTACCAGCTCGTGCTATCTTGTGGCCCTCGCTCCATTCGGGGTGCTGCTCGGTATCGGTTTGGTACGTGTCGTAGGCGGTGATACCACCATCGACGACCGCCCCCGCTATGCCGGCGACCTTCCCAATTTTTGTGGCGACCGGCAATATCTGTCGTGTTGCCACTGGTTCCAGCCCGTGTCTCCCGATCGGCCGGAAGGCCCACTTCGACAGGTCCCCTTTGGCGAAGAAACCCTCGGGAGCTTCATACAGCCGATTGAAATGCACCATCGAACCCCCGATGGTCATTTGCCCGCCCATGTCCAACAGCCCCACAGCATAGGGGAGCGCCCTCGCTAACGGGTGTTTCTCATCTAGAACAAACTGTTCCTTGAACGCGTTGAACACGGGTTCAATCCATCGCTCGTAGAGATCCACTTGTAAGCCGTCTAATGCGAGCGAGAACACGTATTCCGCGCGTTCATAGTTTTGCCGCTGGACCAGCGCTTGTGCTTTCAGATCATTGAAAATCCTGACAAGGTCCTCGGTTGCGTCTTCGAATAGGGTCACAGCGTCACCTTGGACAGGCAGGCCGTAAGCTTGCGCTGTCTGCGCGATTCCCTGGTACTTGTCGCGCACCGACCGCATCGACCAAGCGAGCTCTGACACCGCGTTCTTGAGCGTGGACAGATCGTCAGAAACCTCCTCGCAGACTTCTGATGTGATCCTCAGATCGTTTCTGCATTCCTCGACAAGAAGAGCCTCCTGCTGAGCCACGATGGACGAAGCACGGGCCGCATCACCGTCTGCGCGTTCCACTACTTCCGCGCTTTGCGCGCACTGCGCCTCAAAATCGAAGAGAGCGTCAACGTTGATGGGAAACGGCATGGAAAATGAGGCGCCGTGCTGTTCTGCAGGGTCGCTGGCGCTCATCGTGCCCCCCTGTTGCGCAGATAATCTTGCATTGCCTGAAAGTTTATGGCTTCCTGATCGTCGGTGCTGGCAAAGGCCTCGGAGGCTGCCGTCAGACCGTGAGCGACAGCTGACGAACAAAAGGCTGCCTTCCAGATCACCTTATTGATCCTCTCAACCTGAGCCGTAAGATCGGCTTCGTTGCTCCCGGCGCCACTCGGGGCCTCGAGAGTATAGGAACAGACGTCCTCGCATGAGTACTCCAAGATGTTGACGGCACGCGACACATCGTCCGCGTTCCATTTGATTCCACCTGACAACTATCTCCCCTTACATTGTGGTCAGTAGTGGTCAGGCTAGCCCCCCCCCGCGAGAACCTGTCAAGCCGGATTCTAGGGGTGGTTGCAACACATGCTATGCCCTGAGCAGCAGCTCGAGGCGCTGCTTGGGTGTGTCCCAGTTTAGCGTTTTACGGGGGCGTTCGTTGAGCTGGTCGGCGATGGCGTCCAGGTCTGCTTCGGTCAGGGGCGATAGGTCGGTGCCTTTGGGCATGTATTGGCGCAAGAGCCCGTTCGTGTTCTCGTTCGTGCCGCGTTGCCAGGGTGAGTGTGGGTCACAGAAGTACACGTCAAGGCCTAGCTCGGAGGCAATCTTGCGGTGTTGGGCCAGCTCGCTTCCCTGGTCCCAGGTCAGTGACAGACGCAAGGAGTGCGGTAAGTCTGCGAGCTTTCCGATAATGGCGTCTTGAACTTCAACGGCGGTGTGTCCGTTGGGCAAGTGGAGCAGCATCGTGTACCGGGTGGAGCGTTCCACCAGCGTGCCGACGGCGGATTGTCCCTTGGCGCCGATAATTAAGTCGCCTTCCCAGTGTCCGGGGACCGCCCGGTCCTCCACGCTGGCGGGCCGTTCACTGATCATCACCATAGGATCCTTGAACCGAGGCCGCACCCCACGAGCGTAGGCGGCCGGGCGCCTGCGGGTTCGTCCTTGACGCATCAGGGAAGCAATCTCCTTACGGAGCGCTCCTTTGGCCTGGATGAAGATGGACTGATAAATCGTCTCCACGCATGGGTTCATGCTCTGATTATGCGGGAAACGCGTGCGCAAGTAGGCGCAAATCTGTTCCGGACTCCATCTGAGCTCAAGCTTGTCCCAGATGATGGCCCACAAGCGAGGATCAGCGCACTTGCGCGCCTTGGGGCGTTTGAGGCGCTTACCTGCTCGCATGTGAGCGATATAAGGGTTGTAGCACGTGGACGTAATCCCGTTTCGTCTCAGCTCCCGGCTCACCGTCGAGGGCGAACGCCCCAAACGGCGAGCAATATCCCGAATCGAGACTCCCTCGACGCGCCACCCAAAGATGAGCATGCGCTCTGTCAAAGACAAGAAACGTTGACTGACCCGATGAGGTTGGCACTTCATATACAGACGGTACCAGTGCTCCTGCGGAGCGATGCTGGCTCGCTCACACCGGCCACTTGAACGAGTCCGACCATTACGCCAGACCTTACCCGTCCGCTTCGAAACCCCGACAGCATGAGCTGCCTGCGTGAAGTTCAAACCATCAGCCAAAGCCCGAACATACTCCCGATGCCGAGCCTGACAACGGATTCTAGGGGTGGTTGCATCACTCGCTACCCCCTTCGGTGAACGATTCTGCCGCCGGGCTGATTGCGTGCGCCTGTGGTTACAACACGAGCTGCACAGAGCAACGTCATGCGTCGTCCGGACCACCAGACGACGACACCAGCGGCGACGAGAACAAATGACAACGTCGACAGAATGCAACGACAGCCGAGGGACCTCGGCGGGGCGAGCGTCACATGCGTTGAGGGGGCGGAGCCGGTCGGCCCCGCCCCCTCGACACATCCGTCAGGACCGCCCGCTCGATTACGCCCTGCCGCTGAAGTCAGCCACGGCCTCGTCCAGGCCCGCGCGACGGATACGCACCAGCGCGAGGAACACCAGGCCGGCTGCCAGGGCGATGCCCAAGCCCCGAACCAGCCAGGACTCGTCCACGAAGATCATCGCCATGGCGGCCAGGACCGGCACCAGCAGCGTGAACGCGTAGCCGATGTACCGGCCAAACGACGGCATGGGTACGCCGTCCGCCTCAGCGACCGACTTGACCATGAAGTTCGGGCCGTTGCCGATATACGTGATCGCGCCACAGAACACGGCGCCCAGCGAAATCGGAATCAGGTAGTACTCGGGCACACCAGCGATCAGAGTGCCCTCGCCGCCGGAAGCCTTCGCCATCTCGAAGAACGTCATGTACGTCGGAGCGTTATCCAGGACGGACGACAGGCCGCCCGTGAAGACGAAATACGTCATGCGTGTCAGCGGCAGATCCGAGGCAATCTGCTCCAAGTAGCGCAGCGCCGGCGCCATCGTCGAGAAGATGCCAATGAATAGGGTCGCAACCTCCATGATCGGGCCCCACGTGAACGCGTTCTCCTCGAAGCGCACCTTCTTGTCCGAGAGCTTGTAGGACAGGCCCGCGACCGTGAACATGATGACCTCGCGCCAGGGCACCAGGTCGACCCACGAGTCGAAGTGACCCTCGGCCAGCGCCTCGCCATCCCAGGAAGGGGCGAAAGCGACGGAGAGGATGATGATCGCGAAGAACAACAGGTTGATCTTTCCGTGCAGGCGCAGGGGCTGCACGTCACGGTCGTCGGACTCGATGGAGGCCGTGTCCTCGGACGCGTAACGTACGCGGTCGATCGAGTAGTAGGTGAGGAGCAGCAGCCCCAGGGTGAACACCCACTCCTTCCACAGTGTGAGCGTCCACGTGAAAGGAACACCGTGCAGGTAGCCGAGGAAGAGCGGCGGGTCGCCGAGCGGAGTCAGTATGCCGCCACAGTTCGCGACGATGAAGATCGTGAACAGGACCGTGTGCACGCGGTGCTGACGTTCCTTGTTCGTCTCCAGGAGTGGGCGGATCAGCAGCATAGCCGCGCCGGTCGTCCCGATAAACGAGGCCAGCAGGCCGCCGATCGCCAGGAAGATCGTGTTATTGCGCGGGGTCGCCTGAATGTCGCCGGCCAGGTGAATGCCGCCGGAGACCACGAACAGCGCGAAGAGCAGCGCAATGAACTGCACGTACTCCACGCCCGTGGAAATGAGGGGGCCGTTGCCGGCCTTCATGAACAGCCAGATTGTCGTCGGCACGCCGAGAGCGAGCGCGACGGACAGCTGAGAGGTTTCCTTTTCCCACCAGTGCGAGGTCTTCGGGATGATGGGCAGCAGGGCGATGCAGGCAAGCATCGCGACGAAGGGGAGCAGACTCCACCACGGGTAGGTCATTGGCCATTCCTTGGTAGACAATAGAGACGCTCTTTATTTTATGTCGTGTGCGCGGGCGTGCGGGCGCTGTCCGAGGTGGGGGTCGCCTCATCGACGAGGCCGGGGCGGGCAGGTGCACGGGTGCGGGCGCGCGGTGGTCGTGTGAATAGCGGCGGTCCTGATGCCGCGTCTGCGCGAGCGTGTGGCGGGGCGCGGCGCTGGGAGGTGTCAGCGGGCGGTGGCGTGCTGGCCTGGGTACGCGTGGCGCCCCGAACAGGACTCGAACCTGCGACCTCTTGCACCGGAGGCAAGCGCTCTATCCGCTGAGCTATCGGGGCAGCTCCGCCAGTTTAGCAGGCTTCAAACGCCCGCGCGTGACGGTGAGGTGTGCCATACTAGTGGGCGTTCCTTGTTCGAGAACCCCTCAGGAGGATTCCATGCGCGTCCATATTGCCACTGATCACGCCGGTTTTGAGCTCAAGGAAAAGATCGTCGCTGACCTGCGTGAGAAAGGCTATGACGTCGTCGACCACGGCGCACACGTGTACGACGCCCTCGACGACTACCCGCCGTTCTGCATTGAGGCAGCGCAGGCCGTTGTGGATGAACCCGGTAGCCTCGGCGTCGTTATTGGCGGATCGGGTAACGGCGAACAGATGGCTGCGAATTGTGTGGAAGGTGTGCGTGCCGCCCTCGTGTGGTCGGATGCTACCGCTCGTCTAGCTCGTGAGCATAACGACGCAAACATGATGGCGGTCGGTGCTCGTCAGCACAGCGAGGAAGAGGTTTTGGCTCTCATCGTTACTTTCCTCGAGACTCCCTTCAGCGGGGATGAGCGCCACCAGCGTCGCATTGACTTGATGGCCGCTTACGAGCGTTCCGTGCGCGCCTGAGTGATCTTTTCGCGAGACGGGGCCGGTGGTCCGTCGGCCCGACCCGCGAACTCGGCCCCGGCCTCGTTCTCTGGCTGCGATCGGCCTCGGCCTCGTGGTTCCTCCACAATCTCGCACGTAATTCCCCGGTGCGTGTTTCAGATTTTGAAATCTAAGTGGCGGAATTTCACGGTTTTCTGGATGCCTATGATAACTAAGGTGAACCAAATTACGTGCGACTGTGGGGTGAGCATGGCGCCTAGCCCTGACCGGTGAGCGTCAGGTAGACCAGGAACAGGTTGAGTGCGACGATGACAGCCGCGATCAGGAAGCCTGACGCGCGTAGGACACGGTTGTTTGCATAGTCGCCCATGACGTCGCGTGATGCTGTGAGTCGTATGAGCGGGATGATCGCGAAGGGGATTCCGAAGGACAGGGCGACCTGTGAGACGACGAGCGCCCACGTGGGTTCCGCTCCTGCGCCAAGGATAATGAGAGCGGGAATCAGCGACACGAGGCGGCGCACCAGGATCGGGACGCGGACGTGGAGCAGGCCGTTCATGATCTCGGAGCCTGCGTAGGCTCCCACTGACGTGGAGGCCAGGCCAGACGCGAGCAGGCCTACTGCGAAGACAGTGCCTACGACGGGGCCGAGAGTGGAGGAGATCGCGGCGTGCGCACCCTCGATCGTGTCAGTGCCTTTTTGTCCTGCGAGGGCCGCTGCCGCCAGGAGAAGGAGTCCGATGTTGACCAGGCCCGCGATGCTGAGCGCCCAGTAGATGTCGATGCGGGTTGCGCGCAGCAGGCGCGACAGGTGGCCTGAGGAGTGACGCGAGTCGGCGGTGGAGGGTCCCAGGTCGTCTGTTTCGTGGTCATTGACCAGTGAGGAATGCAGGTAGACGGCGTGTGGCATGACGGTTGCGCCCAGCATGGAGGCTGCGACCAGTACCGAGTCCGTGCCCTGGAAGCGGGGGAGGAGGCCGCCGAGGACTCCTGACGCGCTGGGCGGGGCGACAAACAGACCCGCGAGGAAACCGAGCGTGATGACGACCAGCAGGGCGACGATGATTGTTTCGAACTGGCGCTGCTTACCCTCGCCTTGGACGACGAGAAGAGCCATGGAGATGGCGCCGATGATGATGCCGCCCCACAGGAGTGGCAGTCCGAAGAGTAAGTGGAGTGCGAGGGCGCCGCCGATGACCTCGGCCAGGTCGGTCGCCGCGGCGACGATCTCTGCTTGGATCCAAAAGGCGATGCGACCGGGTTTGGACATGCGGTCGCCGAGCAGGGCGGGCAGGGACTTGCCGGTGACGAGGCCGAGCTTCGCGGAGAGGTACTGGACGACCATCGCGAAGATATTCGAGGCGAGGAGGACCCACACGAGGAGGTACCCGTAGCGTGCGCCCGCCGTGATGTTGGCGGCGACGTTGCCGGGATCAACGTAGGCGACGGCAGCGACGAAGGCAGGACCGAGGAGAGGGATGAGCTTGTGGTGGTGCTCGGCGGCTGGGGTGCTCACGGTGTTCCTCCTTGCGCAGTCATGATTGTTCGGCTACCCGAAATCTTACCCTCGACTTTCGTGTAGACGCGGGACGAAAGACGCGCGTGATGGCTCTCGTGTGGCCAGGTTTTCATCCCCGCGCCGCGCATTCATTCGCGGTGACGAGCCAAAACCCCGTAGGCTAATGGGGTGACTCCTGAAGAACTTGCCTCCCTTATCCGCTCGACGCTGCTGGACGCTGCGGCCGCCGGGCGCATCTCGATTGACCCCGCTCTTGTGCCTGACCCTGTGACGGTCGAGCGCCCGCGCGTGCGTGAGCACGGCGACTGGGCGACGAATGTTGCCATGCAGCTCGGCAAGAAGGCGGGTATGGCGCCGCGCGAGTTCGCACAGATCCTCGCTGACGATCTCGCCGCCGCTGACGGCATCGATTCCGTTGAGGTCGCGGGTCCTGGCTTCATCAACATTCGTCTGGGTGCGGGTGCCGCCGGTGAGCTTGCTCGTACCATTGTCGAGGCCGGTGCGCAGTACGGTCGTAACGCGACTTTGGCGGGTCACTCTATCAATCTCGAGTACGTGTCGGCAAACCCGACTGGCCCCGTGCACCTGGGTGGCGCCCGCTGGGCAGCTGTCGGCGATTCGCTCTCGCGACTCATGGCAGCCTGCGGTGCCGCGGTGACCCGCGAGTACTATTTCAACGATCATGGATCCCAGATCGACCGTTTCTCCCAATCCTTGTACGCTCGCGCGACGGGACGTGAGGTTCCTGAGGACGGCTACGGCGGTCAGTACATCGCGGACATTGCTGAGCAGGTCCGTGCCGACGCGAACGCCGCCGGTGAACCTGACCCTGTGACGCTGCCTGAGGCCGAAGCCGTCGAGGTGTTCCGTTCCCGTGGTGTCGAGCTCATGTTCGCGGAGATTAAGGAGCGCCTGCACTCCTTCCGCGCGGACTTCGATGTGTTCTTCCACGAGGACTCCCTGCACAGCTCCGGTGCGGTGGCTGACGCGATCGAGCGCCTGCGTGAGCGCGGCGAGGTTTTCGACGAGGGCGGCGCGGTGTGGCTGCGCACGACGACCTACGGCGACGACAAAGACCGCGTTCTCATCAAGTCGGATGGCCAGGCGGCCTACTTCGCGGGCGATGTCGCCTACTACCTGAACAAGCGTGAGCGCGGCGCGGATGCGGCCATCTACCTGCTTGGCGCCGACCACCATGGCTACATTGGTCGCATGATGGCAATGTGCGCGGCCTTCGGCGACAAGCCGGGCGAAAATCTACAGATCCTGATCGGGCAGCTGGTCAACCTGGTCAAGGACGGCGAGCCTGTGCGTATGTCGAAGCGCGCCGGAACCATTGTCACTCTGGATGACCTCGTTGATGCCGTGGGCGTGGATGCCGCGCGCTACGCCCTCGTGCGTGTCTCCATGGACACGCAGGTTGACATCGATCTGGACCTGCTTTCGAGCCACTCCAACGACAACCCGGTCTACTACGTGCAGTACGCTCACGTGCGCACTTGTAACGTTGCCCGCAACGCGGCGGCGCACGGCGTTACCCGCGATGCTGGCTTTGACCCGGCTGTCCTGGACACCGAGGCTGACGAGGCCCTGCTGGCCGCCCTCGCCCAGTTCCCCGCCCAGGTCGCACAGGCCACAGAGCTGCGCGAGCCGCACCGCATCGCCCGCTACTTGGAGTCCTTGGCCGCGACCTATCATGCTTGGTACGGCCAGTGTCGTGTGACGCCTCGCGGCGACGATCCGGTCGAGTCCGGTCACGTCGCGCGCCTCTGGCTCAATGACGCGGTCACTCAGGTGCTGCGCACCGGCCTCGGCCTGCTCGGTGTGGGCGCGCCGGAGAGGATGTGACCCGGTGAGCGATGCGGTTACCCTGACGTGCCCGACCCCCGATGAGCGCCCCGACCTGTGGCCGTGGAGCGCGGCGCGGGAGGGTGGCGTGCTGCGCGTGGGTGGCGTCGACCTGACCAGCGTCGCCGACGAGTTCGGCACCCCCACCTTCGTGCTTGACGTCGAGGCTATGCGCGGTCGCGCCCGCGTGTGGGCATCGGCGATGGCCGAGGAGTTCTGGGACGGATACGGATTGAGCGGCGGCGACGTCTTCTATGCTGGCAAGGCATTCCTGAGCGCCGACGTGGCGCGCCTGGTCGCGGCCGAGGGCCTGGGTATCGACACCGCCTCGCTCGGCGAACTGAGCCTCGCCCTGCGCGCCGGGGTGGATCCTTCGCGGATTGGCCTGCACGGTAACAACAAGTCCGACGCGGAAATCCGCCTCGCCCTCGAGGTCGGCATCCACCGCATCTTCATCGACTCGATGGATGAGGTCTATCAGGTCGAGCGCATCGCCGCTTCGCTCGGTGTCACCGCGCCCGTCATGGTGCGCCTGAAATCCGGCATCCACGCGGGCGGCAACGAATACATCGCGACCGCCCACGAGGACCAGAAGTTCGGCCTGTCCCTGGCCACCGGCCAGGCGTACCAGGCCGTGGCAGCCATCAGGGACGCGCCGCACTTGGATTTCCGCGGGCTGCACAGTCACATCGGCTCCCAGATTTTTGGGACCGAGGCCTTTGCTGAGGCCGCCCGCATCGTCGTCGACTTCGCGGCGGTTGTGCGCGGCGAGCTGGGCGTGGATGTGCCCGCCATTGACTTGGGTGGCGGTGTCGGCATCGCCTACACGGGGCAGGATCCGGTCCCGACCTCTCCGGTCGAGGTGGCTCGCGCGCTGGCCGGGGTCGTGCGTGAGCGCTGCGCCCACCACGGGTTGCCGGTCCCGCACGTGTCTGTCGAGCCCGGTCGCTCGATCGCCGGTCCGTCGATGGTCATGCTCTACAGGGTCGGCGTCGTCAAGGACGTCTCCCTGGAAAGCGGGGGAGTGCGCCGTTACGTGGCCATCGACGGCGGCATGTCGGATAACATCCGTCCCGTTCTCTACGACGCGGTCTACACGGCGACGCTCGCGAACCGCGACCCGGCCCAGGCCTCGTCCCTGGCGCGTTGCCGCGTTGTCGGTAAGCACTGTGAGAGCGGAGACATCATCATCCGTGACATTGACCTTCCCGCTGACATTACGGGTGGTGACCTGCTGGCTGTGCCGGCCGTCGGTGCGTACGGCTATTCGATGGCGTCGAACTACAACATGGTCACGAAGCCTGGCGTACTCGCCGTCGAGAACGGCACTGCCCGCTGGTTTATTCGCCCGCAGACGGTCGATCACCTGCTGGCCCTGGACGCGGGCCTGGAGTAAGCGGATCAGCGAGACGGGGAGCGCGCTCCCCGTCTCGCTTGCCTTGTGAGTGGCCCCCGTTTCTTGGACATCGACATCACAGTCCGAGGAATGGAGGGCCGTTCGGACCCTTTGCTGTGAGAGGGCCTGTCGGACCCTGTGTCGTGGGACGGTCGTTCGGAGCAGTCCTGGTATCGCCGCGACCTTTCCCCAGTAATGTCGCACGTAATTCCTCCCCGACTATTTCAGAGTTTGAAATTGGCTCGTTGAAATTGCAACGTTTGTGGGGGCGCTCGAATGCTGACCAAGTTAAATTACGTGCGACTTTGTGTTGGAGGTGGGAACTTGCAATCGGTGGGGGCCTGTCGGAAATGCTGCGCAAATAGCAAATAAGGTAAGCCTACAGTTTGTTGTTACTGACAAACTCTAGGATGATGGGCGCAGCTGTACATGCAGCCGAAATCCTGACAATGACAATCGAAAGTCGAGGAACAATGCGCCGCACTGCTGCCCGCATTGGAGTCGTCGCCGCGCTCGCCCTGTCGATGGGTGTGACGACGGTGGTGGTTCCGCCCGCACACGCTGACGACACCAGCCCCCTGATCTCGTCCACCCGCGCCAACGATGATCAGATGAACTACGCGATCAACCTGGCCCCGGGCACCAGCTCAGCCGACGTGGAACGCGCCATCGCTCTGGTCCCGTCGGTCAAGGGCGCCGCCCTGGCCTCGTACCCGCAGATCGGAACCTTCTTTGCGCAAAGCGCCACGCCTTCATTTGCGCCCGACCTGGCCGCCACCCTGAGGGACGCGGGTATCCCCGTCCACTCGATCGGGCCGACCCGCACCCAGGAAGTCCTCTATTACGAGCGCCTCACCCTTCCCACCGGTGAAGAACCCGCCGACGAGAACGCTGAGACCCCGGCAGCCGGTGACCGGGCGGCTGATGACGCTCAGTCAGGGGGCCTGGCTGCCACGCGCGACGAGACGGGCAACAACGCGGCCTCCACGACCAGCGAACAAGTCTTCAACTGGGGCGCCGAGGCTATGCACGCCCGCGAGGCAGGGGCGGTTGCCGTGGAGCGCGCCCCCGTGACCGTCGCCGTCGTGGACTCGGGCGTCGAGGACACGCACCCCGACCTGGAAGGCCGCGTGGACACGCAGCGTTCCGTGAAGTGCTCGGTGAATGGCGTCGCTACGCAGGACTTGTACGGCTGGCGCGACGAGTTCTACCACGGCACGCATGTTGCGGGCATCATTGCCGCGAACCACAATGACATCGGCATTGATGGCATCGCACCCCAGGCGAGCATCGTGGCGATCCAGGCCACGAACGACAATCGACTCATCTATCCCGAGTACGTGACATGCGCGTTCATGTGGGCGGCCGATCACGGGGTGGACATCGTCAACAACTCCTACTCGATGGACCCGTGGGTCTACTGGAGTCCGACGGACCCGGAGCAGGCGGCGGGCCTGGAGGCGGCGACCCGTTCGATTAAGTACGCGCAGGGCAAGGGTCTGGCCGTCATCGCTGCCGCAGGTAACGAGGGCGTCAACATTGATAACCCGACGATCGACGACGGCTCGCCGACCGACGCGCCTGCTCCGACGAAGGGCCGTGATGTTCAGGGCGGGATCCGTGTGCCCTCCATGATCGACGGCGTCGCGCAGGTGAGCGCCCTCGCCCAGGCCTACAACGTGGCCCCCGGCCTGTCCTTGGCGCGCGCCGATTTTTCTAACTACGGCACGACGATTGACTTCGCGGCGCCCGGCGACCAGATTTATTCGACCGCGCCGCTGCTGTTCTACCTGAGTGGTTACGCGGTCGCCGACGGCACGTCCATGGCGACCCCGCACGTGTCGGGTGTCGCCGCGCTCATCAAGTCGGTGCACCCCGAGTACACGGGCGCGCAGGTCATTGACCTCATGAAGAAGCAGGCGGCGCGCAACTACGGCGAACTTAACGCGCCCTGGGATGGCAAGGAGTACCGCGGCAGTGGCTTCCTGGATGCTCTCGACGCTGTCCTGAAAGACCAGCCTCAGCCCGTGATTGGTCCCATCGAGTACTCGACCGATGGGACGGCGTGGGCGCCGCTGGACGGACAGGAGCTCTCCGGTTCCGTCTCGGTGCGCGTGACGGTGGGCGGGCCCGTGACCTCGGCGCGAGTGCTGGTGGGCGGTGCCGTGGTCGCCACCACCACGGGCATGGGAGAGCTGACGGGCGACGTCGTGACGCTGCGGGCGGACGACGTGGACGTCTCGGCTCTGTCGGGGCAGCAGGCTGTTCGGGTCGAGGCCTCGGGCCGCAACCCGGATCCGCGCGCCGACGACGACGTGACCACGTCGGCCCTTTTCACGGTTGCTCCGGCGAGCGAGGATACGCACGAGGCCGTGGCCGGTCAGTGGATCTCGGATGCGCTGGGCTGGTGGTGGCGCAATGCCGACGGCACCTACCCGGCGTCGACGTCGATGCGTATTGGTGGCGAGCTGTACCGCTTCGACGCGCGCGGCTACATGGTGACCGGCTGGGCCAGCGAGAATGGTCACTGGTTCTACTACGGAGTGTCCGGTGCCCAGGCATCGGGCTGGGTGAGCGTGGGCGGCACCTGGTATTACCTGGACCCCGCGACCGGCGCGATGGTGACCGGCTGGCTGGAGTTGGACGGCGTGTGGTTCTGCCTGGACGGCTCGGGCGCGATGGTGACCGGCTGGCTGAAGGAAGGATCGTCCTGGTACTACCTGCAGCTCTCGGGTGCGATGGCTACCGGCTGGGTGAGGGATGCTTCGTCCTGGTACTACCTGGATGAGGCTGGCGTCATGGTGACGGGCGAACGTACGATCGACGGCGTTGTCTACTTCTTTGATTCGTCCGGTCGTTTGCGCTCGTAGTTGCTGCCTCGGCGTACCAGGTTGGGGCGCGCCGAGGCATCATCGATACTGACAGGGGGCTGCGCTCATGCGCAGCCCCCTGTCAAGCCCTGATTTGTCCGGGTGTTGCCCGACGTTAGTCGTTATGAATTGTCGGACATGTCAAACTCGAGGATGATGGTTCTTATGCGCGCACGGTGTCGTGCGCGTGACTGTAGCAACTGAAATGAGGAACCATGCGCCGCAACGCTGCACGCATCGGGCTCGTCGGAGTCCTCGCCCTCTCGATGGGCGTGGCCACCGCGACCGCTCCACCCGCCAGAGCCGATGACCCCACGTCGCTGATAGCCCCCGCCCGAAGTAGCGCGGGCCTGATGAACTACGCGATTAACCTGAGTCCGGGGGCCAGCCCCGCCGAGCTGGAGAGGGCCCTCGCCCTCGTCCCGAGCGCCCACGGCGTCGCCCTGGCCTCGTATCCCCAAATCGGTACCTTCTTCGCTCAGAGCGAGTCGGCCTCGTTCGCGCCCGACATCGCCGAGGCCCTGGCCGGCGCCGGGATCAAGGTGCACTCGGTCGGACCGACCCGCGTCGCCCCCGTGCCCGAGGGTGAGCGAGCCGCGGCGCCCGCGCCCGGGGAGAAGCCAGAACCCGCACCCGAACCAACACCCGACCCGGTGCCCGATCCGGCGCAGTCCGGGGACGGCACCGGTCCGAGCGGGCCACAGTCGGGCGCCCCTTCGGGCGGCACGAACAGCGCTCGCGACCACGATGCCACCGAGGCTGAGGGAGAAGAGGACATCTCGAACTGGGGCGCCGCCGCGATGAGCGCGCGCGAGGCGGGCGCCGTGCCCGTCGCGCACGCCCCCGTCACGGTTGGCGTCATCGACACGGGCATCGACGACATGCACCCCGACCTGGCCGGGCGCGTCGACCAGACGCGCTCCGTGTCCTGCGCGACTAACGGCATCGCCTCCCAGGCTTACGGTTCGTGGCGCGACGACTACTTCCACGGCACGCACGTCGCGGGCATTATCGCCGCCAACCACAACAGCATTGGCATCGACGGCATCGCGCCCGACGCGACCCTCGTGTCGATCAAGGCCGCCAACTCCGAGCAGCTCATCTACCCGGAATACGTGACCTGTGGGTTCATGTGGGCGGCCAGCCACGGGGTCGACATCGTCAACAACTCCTACTCGATGGACCCGTGGATGTACTGGAGCCCGACCGACCCGGAGCAGGCCGCGGGCCTGGAGGCGGCGTCGCGTTCCATCGCCTTCGCGCAGGGCAGCGGACTGGCCGTCATCGCCTCGGCCGGTAACGAGGGCGCCGACAACGACAACCCGACGACCGACTCGGCCTCGCCGACGGACCTGGACACGCCCATCAAGGACCGTCCCGTCGCGGGCTCTATCCGCGTCCCCGGACAGGTCGCGGGGGTCAGCCAGGTGAGCGCCCTCAAGCGCGTCAACGAGGAGACGAAGCCCGAGTGGACGACGCTCGCGCGCGCGGACTTCTCCAACTACGGCACGACCATTGACTTCGCGGCCCCCGGCGACGGCATCTACTCCACCGTGCCCACCAGCCAGTATGCGAGCGGCTACGCCAAGACGAGCGGCACCTCGATGGCCGCCCCCCGCATCACGGGAATCGCCGCGCTCATCAAGGCCACGCACCCGGCGTTCACGGGCGCCCAGATCGTCGACCTCATGCGCAAGCAGGCCGCCATCGACTACACGCGCCTGGACGCTCCCACCGACGGCAAGGAGTACCGCGGCCATGGCTTCATCAACGCGCTCACCACGATGCGCCGCGACCAGATGCGCCCGACCGTGACGACCCTCGAATACCGCGTCGGCAAGGGGGAGTGGAAGAACCTCGACGGCGCCGTCC
>NZ_CAUTSL010000007.1:0-61182 GCF_963540955.1 Actinomyces bouchesdurhonensis | reverse complement strand
CCACTAGACCCACGACACGCCGTCTAAAGCACCACGTTTGCGCCTATAGCCCACTTTCCCGCACCAGCAAGCCGAAAAGTCACACAAAACCAACACGTTTTATCCTTTAACCCATAACCCCCAAGTGGGCAGGCTACCCGGCAGCCCAGTTCGCGGGGCGCCACAGGCGACAAAACCCCGGAGCCTGGGCAGGTTCCGGTGTTGAGTGGCGGAGGATGGGGGATTCGAACCCCCGAGGGCTTGCACCCAACACGCTTTCCAAGCGTGCGCCATAGGCCACTAGGCGAATCCTCCGTGCACATCGTGCCGGACAATCATAAGCGATAAACGCCTCGATGCGCCAATCCACGCCAATGGAGCGGGTCACAGACGCTGCTACATCAGGCAGATGAGCATGAATACGAGTGCCATGACGGCGCTGTAGGTGAGGGCGGCGATGGATTCATGCATGCCGACGCGGTCGGGTAGGTTGAGTGCGCGAATGAGGGCGATGGACGCCAGGATGACGGCGAGGACCAGTGGGATGATGAAGACGCTGAAGACGCTGACCCACAGGGCTGCTCGCGCCAGCGGGTTGGTGATGGGTTTGGGCGAGGTGTAACCTCCGTCGGCGAAGACTGCGCGCAGGTTGACGTATTCGGTCCCTGGGAAGCGGGTGATGCTTGGATGAATCGGTGTTGGGGCTGTGGGGGCATACCCGAAGCGGTCGCCTGCGGTCCCCGTGGCATGAGCCCTCGGGTAGGGGGAGGTCATGCCGCTGCGCGGGGCACTCATCGACGAGGCCTGGGCTGTCATTCCCGGGAGCGCGCCGCTGGGTGCGGGGGTGGGGGTTGGTGCCTGTGCGCTCATGCGTCCACTATCCCATACGGGAAGGGGCGTGCACCACACTTTGCGTGTGGATGCGGTTTTTCAGTAGTAAATTCCGCGGCCCGGCGCCTGAACGCGCTACCCTGGTGTTCCGACCGGTACGGCCATCCCGCCCATCAACTGATCGGATTTGTACGCGCATGAGCGAAACGAAGACTTCGTTGTTCCGTTGGAAGCTTCACGGTAACGGCACATCTATTAATCCCGGTGACGTCGTCCTTCCGGGTGAGCGGCTGTCGTGGCCGCGCACCGTTGGCATTGGCGCCCAGCATGTGGTCGCGATGTTTGGTGCGACGTTCCTTGTTCCGTTGTTGACGGGTTTCCCTCCGTCGACGACGCTTTTTTTCACCGCGGTCGGCACGCTGCTGTTTTTCCTGATTACGGCGGGTCGTCTGCCCTCGTACTTGGGTTCCTCGTTCGCCCTGATCGCCCCGATCACTGCGGTGTCTGCGTCTCTGGGTTCTTCTTATGCGCTTGGCGGCATCATTGCGACTGGCGCGACGCTGGCCTTCGTCGGCTTGGTCGTTCATTTCGCGGGCGTGCGTTGGATTGATGCGGCGATGCCGCCCGTGGTGACGGGCGCGATCGTGGCTCTCATCGGCTTGAACTTGGCGCCCGCCGCGTGGAACTGGGTGAAGGAAGGTCCGATCACGGCTGTCGTGACGATCGTGTCGATCTGCCTGGTGACGGTTCTTTTCAAGGGTATCCTGGGTCGTCTGTCGATCCTGATCGGCGTGTTGATCGGCTACGTGGCCGCGATTCTTCAGGGTCAGGTCGACTTCTCGACGGTGAGCAAGGCCGCCTGGATTGGTTTCCCCGAGTTCCAGGCCCCGAGCTTCGCCCCGTCGACCTTGGGTCTGTTCCTGCCGGTTGTGTTCATCCTGGTTGCTGAGAATGTTGGCCATGTGAAGTCGGTGTCCGCGATGACGGGTGAGAACTTGGATGACCTGACGGGCCGTGCGCTTATGGCCGACGGCTTGTCCACGATGTTGGCTGGTAGCGGCGGTGGTTCGGGTACGACGACTTACGCTGAGAACATCGGTGTCATGGCGGCGACCCGCGTGTACTCGACGGCCGCGTACTTGATCGCGGCTGGTGTTGCCTTGGTTCTGTCGATGCTGCCGAAGTTCGGCGCCTTGATTGCGACGATTCCCGCTGGTGTCCTCGGCGGTGCGGGCACGGTCCTGTACGGGATGATCGGCATGCTGGGCGTGCGCATTTGGGTGCAGAACCGCGTGGACTTCTCGAACCCGGTGAACTTGAACACCGCTGCGGTCGCTCTGATCGTCGCGATTGCGAACTTCACGTGGAAGATCGGCGACATGTCTTTCGAGGGCATCGCGCTGGGTACTGGGGCGGCTCTGCTGATCTACCACGGGATGCGCCTGATTTCGAAGGTGCGCGGCACGAACCTGGAGGCGGCGACGCCAGCGTCGGCGCCGTCGGGTTCGGAGTTGGAGGGCGAGGCGTATTCGAAGCGTCGCCGCTCTCCTGCGCCGCAGGCTGACGCCTGATCTGACGCGTTCATTGACGAGGCCGGGGTCTGGTCGTTCTCTCACCGCGCGGTGGGAGCGGCTGGGTCCCGGCCTCGTTTATCCCTCCCAATTTCGCACGTAATTCCCCGAGCACGCCCCGATCCCCATCGTGGCGATGCGCAGAATTTCAACGTTTGCGGGCACGCCTACAAAGTGACCGACTGAAAATTACGTGCGACTTTCAGAGGAGGACCGAGGCTCCGAGGGCAGCGACAGCGACGAGGGACCCGAAGACCGCAAGGGCGCGGAGAACGCAAGGGCGCGGCCCGGCGCTCAGTCGTCCGCCCCGCCGCGCAGCTCGTCGAGCAGGCCGGCGGTGATGATGCCGGAGGGCAGGGCGACGACGGCGACGCCCATGAGTGAGGAGATCATGGCGATGGTGCGCCCCACGTCGGAGGAGGGGTAGAGGTCGCCGTAGCCGACGGTCGTCAGGGAGACGACCGCCCAGTACACGGCGTCGAAGAAGGTGTTGAAGGTGTCGGGCTCGACGTTGAAGATGACGAGGGCACTGACGAGGATGTAGCCGATCGCCAGGCAGAGGACGGCCAGCAGCGCCTCCCGCTGTTTTTCGAACACGGCGGCGATGGCGGTGGTGCTCTTCGAGTAGCGGATGAGCTTGAAGGCCCGCAGCGTGCGGAACAGGCGGAGGACTCGCAGCGTGCGCAGCGCGTCGTTGAGGGCGTTGAATACGGGCAGGATCGATGCCAAGTCGATGATCGCCATCGGCGTGAAGGGGTAGATCAGGAACGACAACGCGCCTTTGCGTAGCTTCAGGTCCGCCGTCGCCCAGCGGGCCAGGTAGTCGACGATGAACACGAGGACGCACGCGTACTCGATCGTTTCGAGGATGGGGCTGGATTCCTTGAAGCACAGGGGAAGGAGGCTGGCGATAATGAGCACGGTCATGACGCGCCCGTACCACATTGCTGCTCTCCCATCGCCGTTTAGCAGGGAGTAGAGACGTTTCCGCACCGTTGACACTCCTCATTGATAGACGCGTGACGCACCAAGAAAACTCACCCGCCACTGGGAACCCCCGTGCACGAAGCGAGGGGCACGCTTGTCAGTCGCCGACACCACGCACTGTAGCACCGCACGGGGGCCCGCCGACGACGCCCCGCACGCGGTTCGAGAGCCGTTCGACGAGCACACAGCGGCGACCTATTTCGCGAAAGCATCAACGAGTCTCCCCTCACACTCACTATACATATCAATTATTTCCACGTAATATGTTGACCATGACAACAGATGCGTCATCGCTGTTTACGGCCCTCGTGAGCGCGGAACTACGCGCCTGGAACGCGGTCGAGTCCGCGCTCTGCGAGGCGAACAACCCCCTGTCACTGGGCCGCTTCCTGGTCCTGCGCGCCGTGCGCGACACCCCCGCCTGCCGCATCCAGGAGGTGGCCGCGAGTCAGGGCATCACGCTGGGCGCGGCCTCACGCCTGGTCGACCGCCTGCACCGCGACGGACTGCTCCATCGGACGCCGTGCGAGCACGACCGCCGCGCCACGATCCTGACGGTCACCGACACGGGCATGACCCACCTCGCCAGCGCCGAGGCCATCGTCGCCGCCGAGCAGGAACGACTCCTCGCACCCCTCTCCCCGGGCCAGCGCGAACGCCTCGCCCACGCGCTCGCCCTCATTGACGAGGCCGCGGACCCGACGCGCGCGGACGCGCAGGGATGCGGGAAGGGGCGCGCATGATCCGCTTCGACCACGTCTCGAAGACCTACCCGGGCGGAACGAAGGCCGTCGAAGACTTTTCCCTCCACGTCGAGCGCGGCTCGACGACGGTCCTCCTGGGAACCTCGGGCTGCGGAAAGACGACGCTCATGCGCATGGTGAACGCGATGGTCACCCCGACCTCGGGCGCGGTCTTCGTGCGCGGCGCCAACGTCGCGGACGAGGACCCGGTGCGCCTGCGCCGCTCGATCGGCTACGTCCTGCAGGAAGGCGGCCTGTTCCCGCACCGCACGATCGCGGACAACATCGCGACCGTGCCGCGCCTAGAGGGCGTCGGCAGGAAGGAGTCCCGCGAGCGCGCCCTCGAGCTCCTGGGTCTGGTGGGCCTGGACACGCAGATGGCCGATCGCTACCCCTCCGAGTTGTCGGGCGGGCAGCGTCAGCGCGTGGGGGTCGCGCGGGCGCTGGCGAATCGCGCGGACATCCTGCTGATGGATGAGCCTTTCGGCGCGCTCGACCCGCTCGTGCGCGCGGATCTGCAGCGGGAACTGAAGGAGATTCAGCGCTCGCTAGGCACGACGATCCTGTTCGTGACGCACGACGTGGACGAGGCCTTCACCCTGGGCGACCAGGTCGCCGTCCTGTCCACGGGCGGGCACATCGAGCAGGCGGGTCGCCCACTCGATCTGCTCACCTCCCCGGCCTCCACCTTCGTCGCCGACTTCGTGGGGGCCTCGCGCGCGGCGCGCCCGGTGCGCGTGACGGGCTCCCACGGCCTGGTCGTGGACGAGGCGGGAACCCCGGTGGGCACGCTCACGCACGGCACGCTCACGCAGGGAGGAGACGAGGCCTCGGCCCCCACGGCCCCCTCGCCCGCGCCGCGCGGAGGCGCCGATCCCGCCGGAGCGCGCCCATGACCTGGCTGTCCTCGAACCTGGCGCTGATCGGCGAGCTGACCGCGGAGCACCTGTGGATCGCCCTGCCGGCGATCGCGCTCTCGGTCGCACTCTCGGTGCCAATCGCCCGCTGGGCGGCGTTCTCGCGCCGCGGCGGCTGGGCGCTGTCGGCCCTGTCGGCCCTGTACGCGGTGCCGTCGCTGCCGCTTCTGGTGGTGGTTCCGGTGATCATCGGGGTGGCGCTGCGTTCGAGCGCGAACATGATCGCGGTGCTCACCCTGTACGGCGTGGCCGTCCTGGTGCGTCAGGCGGCCGAGGGTTTCCGTGCGATCCCGGGCGCGACCCTGCGGGCGGCGAACGCGTGCGGCTACTCGCTGCCGCGCCGCTTCGTGGAGGTTGAGCTGCCCCTGGCGACGCCGGTCATCATCGCGGGGACGCGCGTGGTGGCCACGTCCACGGTGTCGCTCGTGACGGTGGGCGCGTTCATCGGGGTGCGCTCGCTGGGAACGCTGTTCACGGACGGTTTTCAGCGCGGCATCACCGCCGAGGTCGTGGCCGGCCTGGTTGCGACGGTGCTCCTGGCGCTCGCGGTGGACGCGGCTGTGCAGGGGATCGGCTGGGCGCTGACCCCGTGGGTGCGGAGGGGGAGGGCGTGAGTATCGTCTTGGAAGCCCTGAGGTGGCTTGCGACCCCGGCGAATTGGGTGGGCGAGTCGGGGATCCTCGCCCGTAGCGCCGAGCACCTGGGGTTGACCGTCCTCATCGTCGCGCTTGCGGCGCTGGTGTCACTGCCCGTGGGCACGTGGATCGGGCACACGGGCAGGGGCCGGTGGCTGGTGGGTGCGACGGGCGGAGCCCGGGCGGTGCCCACCCTGGGCGTGCTGACGCTCGCGGGCCTGTGGCTGGGCATCGGCCTGGCGGCTCCGACGCTGGCGCTTCTGGTGCTCGCGGTCCCGCCGCTGCTGTCGGCGACGTATTCGGGGATTGCCTCGACGCCGCGTGCGACGGTGGATGCCGCCCGCGCGATGGGGTTGACTGAGCGTCAGATTCTTGTGGGTGTCGAGGCGCCCCACGCGGCGGGCCTCGTCGCGGCGGGTGTGCGCTCGGCGACCCTGCAGGTGATCGCGACGACCACCCTGGCGGCTTACACGGCGAACTATGGCCTGGGCCGCTTCCTCTACGCGGGGTTGAAGACCCGCGACTACGCGCAGATGATCGGCGGCGCGATCGTCGTCGTCGCGCTCGCCCTTCTCGCGGATGCTGGGCTGGCGGCCGCGAGCCGCGCGCTGCGCGCCCGCACTCACTCGCTCCCGGACGCGGGAGACAACTCACTCAAGGAGTCACTATGAAACGCTCGATGATCACGCTCGCGGCCGCCGCCGCGTCCGCCCTGGTCCTGGCCGCCTGCGGGTCGGCGCAGACCGTCGACGGGGGCACCACGGCCTCGTCGACGATCGTCGTGGGCTCGCAGGATTACTACTCGAACGAGATCATCGCCGAGGTCTACGCGCAGGCCCTGGAGGACGCCGGTTACACGGTGGATCGACAGATGCGCATCGGCCAGCGCGAGGTCTACATGCCCGAGCTCTGGGCCGGTTCGATCGACGTGTTCCCCGAGTACACGGGCAACCTGTTGCAATACCTGGATTCCGACGCGACCGCCCGTTCGACGGATGAGGTTTACGCGGCGCTGACCGGCGTCCTTCCGCAGGGGCTGCGCGCCCTCGACCAGGCGCCGGCGACCGACCAGGATTCCTACGTGGTGACCTCGGACTTCGCCGCGGAGCATTCGCTGACCTCGATCGGCGACCTGGCCGGGGCGGGGCCGCTGACCCTGGGCGGGAACTCGGAGCTTGAGACTCGCCCGTATGGCCCGACCGGCCTGTCGCGGACCTACGGGGTGACGGTGGCCTTCACGCCGATCGAGGATTCGGGCGGCCCGCTCACGGTCAAGGCGCTGAGGGACGGGGACATCCAGCTGGCGAACATCTACTCCTCGGATCCGGCGCTGGCGGACGGCACTCTGACGGTCCTGGCGGATCCGCAGGGCCTGTTCCTGGCCTCGCACGTCGTCCCCCTGGCCTCGGCTCGCGTGGACGATGCGGCGGCCGCCGTCATTAACCGCGTGAGCGCCGCGCTTGAGCCCGCGGATCTGGTGGAGATGAACCGCGCGTCCACGCAGGAGCAGCGGTCGGCGTCGCAGATCGCCCGGGAGTGGCTGTCCTCTAAGGGTTTGCTTTCCTGACGTGTCCTTCCATGGACGAGGCCGGGGCTGGGGAGCGCGTTCGTGTTTCGCACCCCGGCCTCGTTGATCGTGTAGTCGCCCACAAATTCAAACCTTTATGTGACACACACCATTATTTGACCTACTTTTTACGTTTGTAACCAAAATGTAATGCGCACATGATGGACTTACCCACTACGTTTCACGAAAGACGAGCTACTCTCAGACCATGACCACGGGCAAGGCCCCACGGTCCCAACCATCAACCAGGAGGAAGTAACCATGAACCTGAAAAAGGCATGGCTCGCCATCCCCGTCGGCGCTGCGCTCGCACTGAGCGCATGCTCCAGCGGCATCAACGCCAACGCTGTCGTCATGAACGGCTCCGAACCGCAAAACCCGCTCCTGCCGGGCATGACCAGCGAAAACGGCGGCGGCAAGATCCTGTCCGCACTCTTTAGCCAGCTCGTCCGCTACGACACTGACGGCACCCCCGTCCTCGACGTCGCCGCATCCATCGAACCCAACGAAGACAACACCCTCTGGACCGTCAAGCTCAACCAGGACCGCAAGTTCTCCGACGGCACCCCCGTCAAAGCCGAGAACTTCGTCCGCGCCTGGCAGCTCATCACCACCAAGGAACAGACGCAGGCCTCCTTCTTCGACTCCTTCGAAGGCACCAACGAAGAGGGCAACGGCGACCTGTCCGGCGTCCAGGTCGTCGACGACTACACCTTCACAATCAAACTCAAGCAGCCCAGCTACGACCTCGTCAGCCGCCTCGGCTACACCGCCTACGCGCCGCTGCCCGACTCCACCCTGAACGACCCCGATGCCGGCGGCCAGAACCCGGTCGGCAACGGCCCCTACAAGCTCGCCTCCAAGACCGCCTGGGATCACAACGTCCAGATCTACCTGGTCCCCAACGATTACTACGTCGGTGCCGAGAGGGCCCAGAACGAAGGCCTCGTCTTCAAGTTCTACCAGTCAATGGACGCCGCCTACAACGACCTCAAGGCCGGCAACCTGGACGTCATGGACGCCATGCCTTCCTCGGCCATTGGCTCCTACCAGGACACCTTCGCCGGACGCTCCGTCAATGACCCCTACGCCGGCATCATGACGCTGACAATCCCGCAGTACCTCGACCACTTCTCCGGCGAGGAAGGCCAGCTGCGCCGCCAGGCCATCTCCATGGCCATCAACCGCGACGAGATTACCCAGCAGATCTACTCGGGCACCCGCACCCCCGCCAAGGACTTCACTGCCCCCACACTCGAAGGCTACTCCGAGAACCTGGCAGGCTCCGACGTCCTGACCTACAACCCCGACAAGGCTAAGGAACTGTGGGCCCAGGCCGACGCCATCGCCCCGTGGGACGGCACCTTCGAGATCGCCTACAACTCCGACGGCGGCCACAAGGAATGGGTGGACGCTGCCGCGAACTCCATCAAGAACACGCTGAACATCAGCGCCGAAGGCAAGCCGATCGTCGACTTCAAGACCATGCTCCAGCAGGAGGATGAGAAGACGATTGGCGCAGCCTTCCGCTCCGGCTGGCAGGCCGACTACCCGTCGATCTACAACTTCCTGCAGCCGCTGTACGTGACCGGCGCAGCCTCCAACAAGGGCTTCTACTCCTCCCAGGAGTTCGACAACCTGATCACCCAGGCTGCCGGCGCCGCCACTGAAGAAGACGGCATCGCCATCATGCAGCAGGCCCAGGAGGTCCTCCTGAAGGACCTGCCCGTCATCCCGCTGTGGTACTACAACGTCAACGGCGCATGGAACGACAAGGTCGACAATGTGACCTTCGACTGGCACGGACTACCGGTCGCCTACAAGATCACCAAGACCTCGACAGACAAGAAGTGAGTTCTTAGGAACCATCCTCACGAAGGGGGTGGGTGGCAGCAGCCGCCCACCCCCCTTCGCGCAGCAACCACCACTAAACCCAAAACCCACGCCAACACACGGGCCACGCGCGCACCAAACGCGCCCCCAGCCTCGTCGAAGCCCACATCGCAGACCACACCTGTCAACCACAATCAGGGAAACACACCTGATTCGCTGGCCACATAACGACCCCCACTACTCATTTGCCCATTCTTTACCCTATGATGGGACACATAGGCAGCCCCGCCCCCAGCGGGGCGCACGATCGGGAGCGGCACAGCGCCCATCCCTCGACACGAACCTAAAGGATTGCCCATGCTCCGCTACATCGGACGGCGACTCCTCCAGACCATCCCGGTCTTCTTCGGAGCCACCTTTCTGATCTTCGCGATGGTCTACCTGATGCCAGGTGACCCCGTTGCCGCGCTCGGCGGCGACCGCGGCCTCACCGAGGCGGCCGCTGCGAAGATCCGCGCCGAGTACCACCTCGACCAGCCTTTCTGGATGCAGTATCTGCTCTACCTCAAGGGCGTGTTCACCCTTGACTTCGGCAAATCCTTCAACCAGCAGCCCGTCATCGACGTCATGGCTCGAGCCTTCCCCACCACGATGGCGCTGGCCGTCTACGCGCTCGCCATCGAGTCCATTTTCGGCATCACGCTGGGCACAATCGCCGGCGTTCGCCGCGGCGGCTGGTTCGACTCCACGATCCTCGTGTTCTCACTCCTGCTGATTTCGGTGCCGACCTTCGTCCTCGGCTTCGTCCTACAATTCCTCCTCGGCATCAAACTCGGAGTCTTACCGGTCACAGCCAGCGTCTCCGTCGACTTCGCCTCCCTCACCATGCCAGCCATGGTGCTCGGCGGCGTCTCCCTGGCCTACGTCATCCGACTGACCCGCCAGTCCGTCTCCGAGAACGTCTCCGCCGACTACGTGCGCACCGCCCGCGCCAAGGGCCTGACCAACCGCGCCGTCATGTCCCGCCACATCCTGCGCAACTCCCTCATCCCCGTCGCCACCTTCCTCGGCGGCGACCTCGGCGCCCTCATGGGCGGCGCCATCATCACCGAGGGCATCTTCAACATCAACGGCGTCGGCGGCACGCTCTGGCAGGCCATCCGACTGGGCGAAGCCCCCACCGTCGTGTCCATCACGACCGTGCTCGTCCTCGTCTACATCCTGGCCAACCTCGTCGTTGACCTCCTCTACGCCGTGCTCGACCCGAGGATCCGCTATGAGTGACATCATTCCCTCCGCCAACATTGCCCGCACCCGCGCCGGGCAGGACCACTACGTCTCCGACATCGACGAGACCGGCCTCGGAGCCGTCGACGCCGTACCCGACGAGGGTGCCCCCTCCTCGATGTGGGGCGAAGCCTGGAAACGACTGCGCGTCCGCCCCCTCTTCTGGTTCGCAGCCGTCATCATCTTCGTGGCCATCATGATTTCGCTCTTCCCGTCGCTGTTCACCAGCCAGGACCCGCGCTACTGCGAACTCGCACGTTCACTGAAAGCACCCGAACTGTGGAGCCATCCCTTCGGATTCGACAAGCAAGGCTGCGACATCTACTCGCGCGTCATCTACGGTGCCCGCGCCTCCGTCTCCGTCGGCGTGCTCACCACAATCGCCGTCGTCATCATCGGCGGCACGATCGGTGCCATCGCCGGCTACGTCGGCGGCTGGATTGACTCGCTGCTCTCGCGCATCACCGACGTCTTCTTCGCGATCCCTCTGCTCCTGGCGGCCATCGTCTTCATGCAGATGTTCAAAGAGTCACGCTCCATCGCCATGGTCGTCGTCGTCCTGTCAACCTTCGCCTGGACATCCATCGCGCGAATCACGCGCGGCTCCGTCATGAGCGCCAAGAACGAAGAATTCGTCACCGCGGCACGCGCCACCGGCGCCTCGCGCGGACGCATCCTCATGAGCCACATCATCCCCAACTCGATGGCCCCCATCATCGTGTACGCGACCGTCGCACTGGGCACCTTCATCGTCTCCGAGGCCTCACTGTCCTTCATGGGCATCGGCCTGCCGCCCACGATCGTCTCCTGGGGCGCCGACATCTCGACAGCCAAGGACCAGCTCAGCGACGCACCCATGGTGCTCTTCTACCCGGCCGCCGCCCTGGCCCTAACCGTCCTCAGCTTCATCATGATGGGTGACGCCGTGCGCGAAGCCCTCGACCCGAAGGCACGCAAGTGAGCGAAACGAACAACCCCGCCCCCTCCGACAAGGAGATGGAAGAGATCGTCGAACGAGCCGTCGCCCCCAGCGCGGCCCCGGCCTCGTCCCCCATCCACCCCGACGACGAGCGCCCCCTGCTCAAAATCACCGACCTCGAGGTCACCTTCACCTCCTCAACGGGCATCGTCCCCGCCGTACGCGGCGCGAACCTGACCATCTACCCCGGCCAGACCGTCGCAATCGTCGGCGAATCCGGCTCCGGTAAGTCCACGACCGCCGCCGCCGTCATCGGCCTACTGCCCGGCACAGGCAAGGTTGCGGGCGGCACCATCGAGTTCGACGGACGCGACATCACCCACCTGTCCACCAACGAGTGGGTGGCCCTGCGCGGTTCCGGCATCGGCTTGGTCCCCCAGGACCCCATGAGCAACCTGAACCCCGTGCTCCGAGTGGGCACGCAAGTCAAGGAAGCTCTGGTCGCGAATAACGTCGTACCCAAGTCCGAAGTCGGCCAGCGTGTCACCCAGCTTCTGGAGGAAGCAGGCCTGCCCGATGCGGAGCGCCGCGCCAAGCAGTACCCGCACGAGTTCTCTGGCGGCATGCGCCAACGCGCCCTCATCGCCATCGGCATGGCCGCGCACCCCAAGCTGCTGATCGCCGACGAACCCACCTCCGCCCTGGACGTCACCGTTCAACGACGCATCCTCGACCACCTCGGCAAGCTGACATCTGAAATGGGCACCGCCGTGCTGTTTATCACGCACGACCTCGGCCTGGCAGCCGAACGCGCCGAACAGCTCGTCGTCATGCACCGCGGTCGCATCGTCGAGTCCGGCCCCGCCCTGGAGATCCTCCAGCACCCGCGCCACCCCTACACGAAGCGCCTCGTGTCAGCCGCGCCCTCCCTGGCCTCAGCCCGCATCGAATCCGCCCACAAGCAGGGCATCTCCGTCACCGAGGAGGAACTCACAGGCGCCGGCAAAGGATCGACCTCCACGGAGGCCATCATCCGCGTCGAAGGCCTCACCAAAGAGTTCGACATACGCGGCGCTAAGAAGGGCAACAATACCTTCCTGGCTGTCGACAACGTCTCTTTCGAGCTGCGTCGCGGCACGACCCTCGCCGTCGTCGGCGAATCCGGCTCCGGCAAGTCAACCGCAGCGAACATGATCCTGCAGCTCCTCAAACCCACCGCTGGAAAGATTTTCTTCGACGGTGTCGACACCTCGACAATGAGCCGCACGGAACTGTTCCACCTGCGCCGCCGCCTCCAGGCCGTCTTCCAGAACCCCTACGGGTCACTGGACCCGATGTACTCGATCTACCGCCTCATCGAGGAACCACTGAAAATTCACGGCTACGGCACCCTCGAGTACGCCGCCCAGGAGATCAAGCGCGCCGAGGCCACCGGTCGCGAACCCGAAGAGTGGATGACGAAACTCGTCGAAGCATCCGAGGGCAAGCGCACGCTCACCGCGGCCGAGAAGCGCGAACTCAATCCGAAGAAGCTGCGCATCGAGCGCGCCGCCGAGCTGCTCGACATGGTGGCGCTGCCTCGCTCCGCGATGCGTCGTTATCCGAACGAACTCTCCGGTGGTCAGCGCCAGCGCGTGGCCGTCGCCCGCGCCCTCGCGCTCAACCCGGAGGTCATCGTCCTGGACGAGGCCGTCTCCGCCCTGGACGTGCTGGTGCAGAATCAGATCCTGTACCTGCTCAACGACCTGCAGGCCCAGCTGGGCCTGTCATACCTGTTCATCACGCACGACCTGGCGGTCGTCCGCCAGATCGCCGACGACGTCATTGTCATGGAGAAGGGCAAGCTCGTCGAGGCCAACTCGACGGACGAGCTGTTCAACAACCCGGTTCAGGACTACACGCGCGAGCTGATCGAGGCCGTCCCCGGCCGCAACATCCAGCTCAACCTGTGAGCAACCGGCACACGCGAGTGTGGGGGCCCGAGGCGCGGCGCCTCGGGCCCCTTGCTGTTTCGCCCGCTGCGGCGCTTTGGGCCTCTTGCTGTTTGCTGTGCCCGGGTTCCGGGCTGTGCGTTCCTGCCTCGTCGGGCCGGGCTGCTTGGTGTGCCGGGCTGCTTGGTGTGCCGGGCTGCTCGTCAGTTCTGTTGTGCCGCTATGTACTGATCAGTCATGCCCGCCAGCCACCAATGTCGCACGTAATTCCCCGGAACATGTTTCAGACTGTGACATCCGACCGTTGGAATTGCAACGTTTGTGGGCTATCTCGAAAAATGACCGAGTTAAATTACGTGCGAAACTAATCTGGCGCTCACCACGGTTCCCCCGCGGGCACCGTGGCCTGGCCCGAGCCCACCGGCGCTCGCTGCACCGTTGGCGATGGGGGTTTTGCACCATTAGGAGCCTCCCTTCGGCGTGTCGCCGGCGTGTCGCGCCTCTAATGATGCAATTCCCCCCATTTGGTGGCGGTGAGGTCGCGACTTGAGGGGGATGGCCGCCCAACCGAAGCAATGTCGCACGTAATTCCCCTCCACATATTTCAGACTTTGAAATCCGACCGTTGGAATTGCAACGTTTGTGGGCCATCTCGAAAAATGACCGAGTTAAATTACGTGCGACTTTTGCTGGGACGGTTACCGTCGTCACTCTCGGGCCCTCTACCGACCACGCGAACCGCGACCAAGATTGGCTACAACGAACTCCTTCACCAAGAACGGTTGCAACCACCACGAGAACCTGCAGAGTGCGGCGCGCCCCGCCCCCACGGGCCCCTACAGAACGCACCCGCGCACCCTGACATTTGTCATGGCACCACCTGCATCAAAGGACACTTCCGGCCCCATACATACGAGCGCAGACTGGGAGCCATGAGCACAGAAACAACGCCCGCCCTTCAGGCGACGAACATCCACCAGTCCTTCGGCCACGTCGACGCGCTGCGCGGCGTCAGCCTGACCCTCATGCCCGGCGAGATCGTGGCGCTCCTCGGCGTCAACGGCGCGGGCAAGAGCACGTTCCTGGACATCGTCCTCGGCCTGGCCGCCCCCACGCAGGGCAACATCAGCGTCTACGGCATGAGCCCGCGCGAGGCCGTGCGCCGCTCGCTCGTGGGCGCCATGCTCCAGTCCGGGGCCTTGCCGCGCGACGGGAAGGTCCGCAACACGATCGACCTGGTCGCCGCGATGCACGCCGACCCGATCCCCACCGACGAACTCCTCGAGCGCACGAACCTGACGAAGCTCGCCAAGCGCCCGCTCAACAAGCTCTCCGGCGGCGAGGTGCAGCGCGTGCGCCTCGCCCTCGCACTGTCCGGAAACCCGGACTTCCTGATCCTCGACGAGGCCACGGCAGGCATGGACGCCCTGGCGCGGCGCGCGTTCTGGGACACGATGCACGCCGAGGCCGCGGAAGGCCGCACGCTCCTCTTCGCCACGCACTACCTGACTGAGGCCCGTAAGGAGGCGGATCGCATCGTCATCATCGACGCCGGAAAGGTTCTCCTGGATGCGCCGACCGAGCAGGTTGTCGCCGACAACGAGGACCTCGAAGACGTCTTCGAGCGCATCACTTCCCACGCGGACGCCGAGTGAGCGCTCGGGGTCACGCGCCCCGAATACCCGCCTCCGCCCTGAAGCCAGCCGTGAGCGACGGGCAGCCGAGACGCGAGAACCCGGCCCAGACCTCGTCCCCACGGGCGCCAAGGCCCGCACGAGACAGGCCCCGACCTCATCCCGAGGCCGACGCCGAAGCCTCGCCCCACGAACCCAAACACGACACACGACACACGAAGAAGGAATCATGACCACCCACGCAGCCGCGCGCACCACTGACCGACCGATTCCCTCCCCCTTCACGGGGGCCGGGAAGCTGTGGCGCGCGACGTTCCTGTCGCACATCCTCAACCCGTGGAACATGGCGTTTGCCCTGCTCCTGCCCCTGTTTATGTACGCGATGTTCGGGATGACCGAGGCCGCGCGCACCACGCAGACTGGGCGCGGCAACGTGGCCGCCGCGATGGTCGTCATGATGACCACGTACGGCGTCATCCTGGTGGGCGGGTCCCTCGGCGCGACGCTGTCCGTCGAGCGCACAACCGGCATTTCGCGCATGTACGCGCTGACGCCCATCCAGCCGTGGGTGATCCTCCTTGTGCGCCTCACGGCCCTCGTGGCGCTGAGCGCGTTCATCGCGCTTATCTGCTTCAGTGTTGGTCTGGCCACGGGCTCAGAGATGACGGCGGGCGCGTGGGTGGCCAGCGCCGCGGTCGTCATCGCGCTGTCGGCGCTGGGCGCGCTCATCGGCCTGGCGTGCGGCTACACGATTAAGGGCGAGAACGCCTACAGCGCCTCGGCGTTCGTCATGGTGTTCGGCGCGTTCGTGTCCGGCATGTTCATCCCGCTGGAGCAGATGCCGCCCTTCGTCTCCCACGTCGCGCCCTTCACACCCCTGTACGGCGCCGTCCAGGCGATCTACGCGGTCGCCGGAACCGTGACGATGCCGACCGCCGCGTGGCTCAACATCGTCGGGTGGGTGGTTCTCACGGCGGGCATCGCCTGGTGGGGCGCGTCCCACGACACGGCTCGCTAGGCTGGTGTCATGAAGGAGCGCTTGATCTCCCTGGCGTGGGCGGCCCCGTGGATGCTGTTCATGGGGTTTCCCCTCGCCTACGCCCTGGAACTGCCGGATCCGGCCCAGCGCGCGGGCCTCATCGGGTTGTGCGCCCTCGTCGCGGTCGTGAACTCGGCGACGTGGCTGGCCAATCCCCTGCCCGCGCGCAACTCCTTCACGAGGCCATTCATCCTCTCCCACGCGGCGCTGGCGGCGGCGACGGTCGCCTACCTCGTGTACGCGGTTTCCGTCGACACCCCTCACGCGTTCATGCTGACGTCGTATCTGCTGGTCGCGTGGGTGTTTCAGGCGCCAAGCAGATTCATCGTTGCGGGCCTCGTGCCGGTGACCGTTATCGCGGGAGCGGCCGCTTACGCGCAGAGTGAGCCCCTGTGGATGGGCTGGTACCTGGTGCTGCTGTGTGTCTTCGTGGGGGTGGCGCGTTGGCGCATGGAGCGTTCGGCCCGCGAGCATTTGCGTCGCCAGGACGCGATCCAGCGCGCGAAGGCCGCGGAGCGGGCGCGCCTGAGCACGGATCTGCATGACATTCTCGGGCATTCGTTGACGGGGATCACGATGGTGTCCGAGCTGGCGGGTCGCCTTCTGGATGCGGGGCGCGTCGAGGAGGCGCGCGAGCAGATTCGCGCGGTGACCGCGCAGTCGAACGAGGCCTTGGCTGACGTCCGCCGCATCGTGGCGGCCACGCGGGCCCTGTCCCCGGCAGAGGAGCTCGAGGAGGCGCGGTCGCTTCTGGAGGTCGCGCGCATCGACGCCGAGATCACGAATGAGGGTGAGCCGCCGTCGGGGCCTCGTTCGGCGGCCGCCGCACACGTGATCCGCGAGGGGGTCACGAACGCGATCCTACACGCGCGCCCCTCGTGGGTGCGGGTCCTCCTCTCCCCGGGCGGAGTCACCGTCACGAACGACGGATATTCGGCCTCCTACGCCGCGTCGAGCGCGGGCTCAGGGTCGGGACTGGCGGGCCTGTCCGAGCTGGTCGGCGAGGAGGGCACGCTCACGTGGGGCGCGTCGGGTTCCACGTGGACGCTCGCGCTGTCCTTCGACGCTGCACCCGCCGCTCACTCGTCCTGATTTTCTCCGCCGCGGCCCCATCGACGAGGTCTGAGCTCCTCCTCGGTTCCCGCGCGGTCCCGGAATCCTGCCCCTCCCAGAGCCCCGCGCGGTCCCGGAATCCTGCCCCTCCCAGAGCCCCGCGCGGTCCCGGGAGGGCAGGTCGGCTTCGTCCGGCGTGATGAGTCGATCAGAGAAACGGGCCGCCTCCCTGCGTTAGCCTTGTATCTCAGGTACAGACAGACAGGGGGGCGACGTGACGATTCGGGTGCTCGTGGCTGACGACCAGGCGATGATTCGTGGGGCGCTGGCGGGGCTGCTGGACTTGGAGAGTGACATTGAGGTCGTCGCGCAGGCCGCCGACGGCGCGCAGGCACTCGAGGAGTTGGCGCGCCTGGCCGAGTCGGCTTCCATGTCGTCTGATTCTGCGGCCAACGCTGGTGCTCCACCGGCCACCCGTTGCACGCCCAGGCACGCGCCCACAGCCGACCGGGTGACCTCCGCTCGTCCCAACGGTCCTGCGGGTCAACCTGTCCCCGCCGACGTCGCCATCATTGACATTGAGATGCCTCGCATGGATGGCATCACGGCAACGCAGGCGATTCGCGCACGTTTCCCGGGCGTGCGCGTGCTCATCGTGACGACTTTCGGGCGACCGGGATACCTGCAGCGCGCTCTTGACGCGGGGGCGACGGGCTTCATGGTGAAGGACGCGCCCGTCGAGACTCTGGCCGAGGGCGTGCGCACGGTGGCCGCGGGTGGCCGCGCGATCGATCAGAATCTGGCGCTGGAGGCGCTGTCGGCGGGCTCCTCGCCGCTGACGGATCGCGAGGCCGACGTGCTGCGCGAGGTCGAGGGAGGCGGCACAATCGCCGACATCGCCCATTCCCTCCATCTCAGCCAGGGGACGGTGCGTAACCACGTGTCCTCGGCGATGCTGAAGATGGACGCGCGCACGCGCGCCGAGGCCGCGTCCCTGGCACGCGCCGCGGGTTGGCTGTAGGCCGCGTCCCTGGCACGCGCCGCGGGCATCGCCCTTACGCGCCCATGAAGCGCGCGTTGCGCGCGATGAGGGGTAGGAGCCGCACGCCCAGGTAGGCGCCGATCGTGTTGGTGATGACGTCGTCGATGTCGACGACGCGGTAGGTGCAGGGTACGAGTCCGAAGAGTCCCGTGTACTGCGTGAACTCAATGAGGCAGGAAATGAAAGCTCCGATGGCGACCCACACGAGGACACGCCAGGTGGGGATCGCGCGCGCGAGACGTCCGCCGTCGGTGGGCAGGTCCTCGCGGGCTTGGCGGGCGCGCCGAATTCTCCACGTTGTCTCCGCGAGCGCGCCGAGGGGCACGAACAGGGCGATATTGAGGAGGATCGACAGGGCGTAGAGGGTGCCGCGCAGGTGTTCGCCGTCGCGGAATTGGTCGGCGACGGCGGCCAGGGACCCGAAGGGCACGTAGTTGTCCCAGTGGATGATCGCGGCGCAGGCGGCCACCGGGTCGGAGGGGATCGGCAGGAGTGTGAAAATCAGCAGGCCTGCCAGGTAGAGGATCCACGCGAGGGGCAGTGCCCTCGGCAGCTTCCACATCGACGAGGCCCGAGCCGCGACCACTGGGATCTCCGCGGTCGTGGGGGTGTGTGGGTTGTCTTCTCGCGGCAGGAGGGCGCCGGTCCGCTTGGATCGACGGTAGATGAGGGGCAGCGCCTTGGAGACGGTGAGGCGATCGTGGCTGGCGTGACCGGGTGCCTCGTCGTGCGAGGTGGCGCGCGAGGGACGTCCGCGCAGGCGCGCGCGGTCGGCGCGTCGGCTGAGGAGCCACCACAGGGCGCAGGTGAGCGCGATGACGACCGCGTACAAGCCAGCGTCCGTCGCCCAGTTGATTGCCGTGTACATGTCACCCCTCTCTTTGAGGGGAACATTACCGCCGTTGTTCGGCAACGTTCACCGATTTGCGGGGTGTTCCACACCAGATGGACACATGGTGAGAAAATAACGGGGTTTCTCCCATATATCGTTAGTCACAATCGTGGGTGCGCGACGCATTCAGGAGAGATAATGCCACGCATGTCGATGCTTCCAGCACACTGACAGTTTCGGACTATGGGTCACCTGGACAGGTTGCCAGCTGGGTCGCCATTGCGTCCTGCTCAGCCTGGGTGACGCTGAGTCCGTACGCGTTTTTAACGGCGATCTGCCGCTTGACGTAGTCGCAGCGGAAGTTGACGTTGGGCGGTAGCCACTGGTCGGCAGAGGATGCCGACTTGTCTTCGTTCGCCGCCCCGTCGACCGCCAGAAGGTTCTCCGGATCGTTGGCGAACTCCTGCCGACGTTGGGCATCCCACTGCCATGCTCCCGAGCGCCACGCGTCGGCGAGAGCGACGACGTGATCGATCTGAACCAGGGACGAGGTCTTGTTACCCCTCTGGAACTGGATCGTAGCGCCCGTGTAAGGCTCAGCGAGCGTGCCAGAAAGCACCACGCAATCGTGGGTTCCAGGCTTGAATGTGGGGCGCGCGAGGTCTCGCGCAAGAATGTCGTTGCGCGTGTCGCAACCATTGTGGTCAATGTCCGCCCATCGTTGCCCGAAAGCCGCGCGGTCGTACTCCGGGACAGCGGATGCATCGTCCGCTGACCGGACAGTAAGTTCACGCAACTGGCGGGCTGCCTCACTGTCGGGAAGGGCCGACAACGCCTGCCCACTGTGCACCGGCGGCCACCCCAGGCGCGAACGCAAGCCCAGTAGGTCCCAGCCGACACCGGGCGCGAACGCCCACACGAGGGCGACAATGATCACCAGGGCACCGAACGTATCTCCAATGCTCCTGCGACGGCGACGAGACATCTCTCCTCCTTTCCGCCCTGCGGCCGGGTGTGCCGAGGGGGCCTCGAATCTTCGTTCGAGACCCCCTCATGATGCGTCCACCCATGCGCATCTGCGTCCTACGCGCCGGGCACCTGTGGATAACGTTAGCCGCGTACGCGCTTACGCATCGCCTCACGCACAAAGTAGATGCACACGATGATGAGCGTGAGCGCACCCATCGAGACCAGCTGAGTGCGACCCTCGGCGCTCGTGAGCATGAGAGCGGCGACCCCCGCCAACCCTACGAGCACAACCCACGGCAGCCACGGCCAGCCGGGCATACGGATCGCCAGGTTACCGGAACGCTCCAGGGCCGGGTGTAGGCGCATGAGCGAGATGATGATGAAGGTCCACACGATGAGCAGAACCATGCCGATCGCATTGATGAGCATCGCCAGGATGGTGTCAGGCAAGTACCAGTTGCCCAGGACCGCCAAGAGCGCCAGCACGACCACGAGGCCAACCGCGTTCTTCGGGGTACGCCCGTCCTCAATGTCGCCCTCCCTCTCGGTGGCCAGGACGGCCTCGCCGCCGTCGAGTGCCGCCGTCGAGTCGCTCGACAGGCCGGTCTCGGACACGTTCGAGCCCAGCAGCCAACGCGGACCCATATCGCGCGCCGACAGCGAATACGCCATGCGCGAGGAAGCGTAAATGTTCGCGGAAAACGCGGAAACCAGCGCCATGAAGATAATGGCTTCCATGATGGTGCCCACGTCAGGGACCAGCCACGCCGGCAGGACGGTCTTGAGCGGATCGATGACCATGCGGAGGACAGCTGAGAAAGCGTCAGGACCCATGTCGGGGCCATCCCACGGCAGCAGGGCGATCAGCAGGATCACAGAGCCGACGTAGAACACGAGGATGCGAGTCACAACGGAGCGGATCGCACTCACCATAGCGGCGCGAGGATTCTCGGCCTCGGCGGCGGCGATCGTCACGATTTCAAGGCCACCGAAAGACGTGATGACCGCCAGCAGGGCGACGGCAATACCGGCCAGCCCGTTGGGTGCAAAACCGCCGTGGCCGCCGATGTTCTCGGCCACGCTCTGGTGGCCCGGCAGCGGCCCCGACACCATCGTATGGATGACCAGACCGACACCGACGAGGAGGAAGATGACGATCGCGACGACCTTGACCATGGACAGCATCGCCTCGATGAAGCCGTAGCGTCCCGCGGCCAGCAGGTTAATGCCGCCGATGATGACGACGATGGCCAGAGCGATAGCCCACTGAGGAACGCTCGGGAACCACCCGACGAAAAAGGTGGCCGCGCCAGTGACTTCCAGGCCCGACACCATGATGAGCATGACCCAGTACAGCCAGCCGATCGTAAAGCCTGCCCATCGACCGATACCGGCCTCAGCGTAGGAGGAGAAGGAACCAGTCGTCGGCAGTGACGAAGCCAGCTCAGCGAGAGCCAACATGACCGACACGACGATGACGGCGGCCACCGCGTAAGAGACGAGGACCGCGGGACCGGCCTGAGCGATCGCGGAACCCGTGCCTATAAAAAAGCCGGCACCAATCGCCAGGCCGAGGGCCATCATGGACAAATGCCAGGTCTTGAACTGCTTGCGCCCCGAGGCGCTCGCCGCCGACGTTGCGGGAGACGAGGAGGAAGGTGTTGATTTGGGATTCACACCGCCATACTAACGCCTGCTCCTACGCAGAGCTTTCAACTGTGAATATGTGAGAGTGATCGTCCATTCGCGGGTCTGCGGCAGCCTCCAGCGCCGCCAGTTAGCCAAACCTGTGAAAACGAGGCCAACGATAATGGATGCGCCCATGCCGAGGACGGGCTGCCCCATGTACCAGAAGCAGACGGTCACGAGCGAGCAGGCGAACGCCGGGGTTGCATACAGGTTATTACCGCCAAAAACGCGCGGGACGATGCCCGCCGAGATGTCGCGGACCATGCCGCCTCCGATGGCCGTCATGATGCCCAGCAGGATCGCGGGCATGATGGCGAAACCCGCGTCGAGGGTTTTGATCGCGCCAGTCGCGCTCCAACACCCCAGCACCATTCCGTCTGCGATAACGAGGAGCACCGACCAGATGTGCGAATCCATGCGGAACGCCATCGCGATGAGGGCGCCGACGATCGCAAAGCCCAGATAGTAGGGGTCAGTGATCGCCACGGGTGCCCCCGTGTGAGTGGCTAGGAGCATATCGCGGACCATGCCACCCGCGAGGGCCGTCATGATCGCGAGGATACAGAAGCCAACGGCGTCGAAGTTGCGTTCTCGCGCAACCTTGCCTCCGAGGATGCCGTTGAGGAGCACGCCCATGAGGTCGATGGCTCGGAAGACCTCGGGCAGTGAGTTATTCAGCGCGTCGAGCAGGTGCATGGCGGTCCGAACAGTCGGGGGTTGTTCGTCCTCATGGTACCGCCTGCCCTCAGCCCGGCGCGGGATGGGCAGTGTAGCGAACACGCGGCGAGTCCTGGCGGCGGGCGCGTGTCCGCCATGGGTACCGAGCTGTCACGGTGACTGGCAGGCTGGCTCAGGGCCCTCAGGGCCCTCGGTGCCCCATTTTCGCGTATCTTAGGTCCGCCCGCACCAGGACGCCTGAATGCGACAATAGGCACATGACTGCCCTATTTGCTGGACTAACCACCCTGGATGTTGTGCACCGACTCGACCACACGCCCGACCCGGGCTTGAAAGTGACGTCCACGGATTTCACGATGGCGGCCGGAGGGCCCGCGACGAACGCGGCAGTCACCTACGCGGCGTTGAGCGCCGCCGCCCGCACGCCCCCCGACCAGGCGGGGGCGGGTTGCTCGGGTCGCGCACCCGCCTCGGATGCGCCGATCTTAGCGACAGCCCTCGGCGAGGGACCGGTATCAGCCTTCCTAGCTGCCGACCTGGCATCCGCAGGCGTACGAGTCCTGGACGCGACGGTCCCGGCCTCATCGGAAGCAGCCACGGCCTCGTTCCTGCGTGAGCCGGCCGTGTCCTCGATCATCGAACACCCGAGCGGGCGCATGGTCGCCTCCACGAACGCGCGGCTGGAGGCCGACCCTGCGCGCATCGCGGCCGAGCTGCCCGAGCGGGTCGGTGTCGTCCTCATCGACGGGCACAACCCGGCGCTGGCGCAGGCGGCGCTGACGCTGGGCGTGCCGGAGGTGGACGATGAGGATCCATTCGCTCTCCTCGAGGCGCGCCCGCCGCACCTGCGGGTGCTCGATGGCGGCTCGTGGAAGGACTGGCTCACTCCCCTGCTGGGCCTCGTGGACGTCGCCGTCGTGTCGGAGGATTTCGCGCCCCCGCTCCTCGCGCGAGCGGACGGCGAGCAGGTCGCCGGCTTCCTGCGCGGTTTCGGCATCACGCGGGTGGTGCGCACGCGCGGCGAGCGGCCCGTGCAGTACTGGTGGGACGGGGAGAGCGGCGCGGTTCCCGTGCGCGAGGTCCCCGACGCCTCGACGATGGGCGCGGGGGACGCGTTCCATGGGGCGTTCGCGTGGGCGCTTGAGCGCGCGGGGGCGGCGGATCCGGAGCGCCTCATTCGTTTCGCGTCGGCGGTGGCGGGCGTGTCGGTGTCCTCCTTCGGGACGAGGCAGTGGCTGGCTTCTCCTGCCCTGGCGGAGTTGGTGCGCGGGTAGCTGGCGCTTGGCCGGCGACGGTTGCATGCGTTTCTGCTGGCGCGCGTGGCTGACGCCTGTCGTGGGTGAGGCTCGCACTGATCACCTCCCCACTTCCCTCTCCCCCTCCCCCCTCCCCCAAAAGTCGCACATAATTTATGTCGGTCAGTTTTTAAGACACCCTACAAACGTTGCAATTCCAACGACGCGTTTTCAAATTCTGAAATATTCGCTGGGGAATTACGTGCGACATTGTTAGGGAACCACGCATGGTGGCGCGGACTGTCGACACACGCGCGGGCACGCGGATCCGCCTGGCACGCGGACCCGCCTAGCACGCAGCACAACAGGGACCTGAAGCCAGTCGGACAGCCCCACGGTCCAGACTACCCGCCCAAAAACACGCACTAGACTCCCCGGCGCACTCGCCGAGCGGGCAAGCCACGTCCCTGCGAATCCGCGCGGACGGGAAATCAACATCCGGATAGGAAACGAACATCCGGATAGGAAACGAACATCCGGATAGCTTAATAACCTATCCGGATGCACATAACCTATCCACATCCGCGCAACCTATCCAGATAGCAACAGCTTATCCGCGCAGCGAGCCACCAGAGCGCGCCCAGGGGGCGGGCCCAGGAGCAGAGGCAGCGACAGCGCAGCCTACCGGGCGGCTACCGGCCTGCTGGCACCCAGCGGCTGGCCCACCGCACGGCAACGTCAGGCAGCGTGGGCAGGTGAGCGGAACCTGAGGCGGCCAGGGCGCGATCCACGGCCTCGTCGGCGACGGGCACGCCGTCAGCGGGCGTGTACTCGCCGACGATTCCTGCGTGTGGGGTGGTCATGTCGACGACGGACCCGTCGGGCAGCAGGTGGAAGGCGTCGCGTGTGCGGTCGAGGAGCCCTGTTTCCTCGTCGAACGCGTCGTGAGTGATGAGGACGGGCGTGTCGAGGCCGTGCAGGGTCTTCTCGGTGGACACCATGGACATGTCGGCGAGGGTGTTTTTGTTGATGGTGAAGTGGCGGCGCACGGACTCCGAGTCGTTGGGGACGGTGGTGGTGCCGTGTCGCTCCAGCTCGAGGAGTTGCACGTCGGAGAAGACGAGGTCCCAGTCGTAGGACAGGGGGCCGAGGACCGGCGAGACGAGCACGTAGGTCTGTACGGCGGCGGGGCGGGCGCGCAGGGCGATGGTGGCGCCGAACTCGTGGCCGACGCAGATTTGGCGTGTGAATCCTTGGTCGGCCAGCCAGCCTGAGGCGGAGCGGAAGTCTTCGATGAGCGGGTCGAAGGTGATGATCTCGTCGCCGGACTTTCCGTGTCCGGAGTAGTCGAAGGCGAGGGTGGCGTAGCCGGCGCGGCGCAGGGCGCGACCGAGAGCGTCGAACACACCTGAGGCGTGGCGGTCCGACAGGAAGCTGTGAGAAAAGATTACCGCGGCGTCGCGGCAGTCCACGGGACGCGTGAATGTCCCGGAGATGGACACACCCCGGGGCGTCTGGATAGTTACTTGGCTCACGCATTAAACATAGCGCGTTCACGGTGTCGCGGAAAGAGGGGACCACAGTGTGCGCATCTGTAACAAGGGGACGAGGCCTGGGCTGGGTTTCCGAGAGAAATCTCCACTCGGCGTCAGGGGCGTGCGAGTGGGCGCCGCCCGGCACTAAGATGAGGGTGATTATGCGCCGGTGGGAACGCCTGCGCGAGAACGCCCGGCGGACCGCGGGCGCCGCCCCACGCAGCGAGAGAAGGACAGACATGGGAACCAAGACGGGGATCCTCATCGGGATTGGCATCGGATACGTGCTGGGTGCCCGCGCGGGGCGTGAGCGCTACGAGCAGATCCGCGCTGGCGCTTCGAAGGTTCGTCGTTTCCCGATCGTGGCCCGCCCCCTGGATGCTGCGGGTCAGAAGGTGTCGGATTTCGTGCGCGCGGGCGGCGAGCAGGTGACGGATAAGGTTGCCGACGCCGTGAAGGAACGCCTTTTCGGTGCGCCCGCCTCGCCCGCCACGGTTGACGCGCAGCCCGCCCCCGCCTCGTCTCAGCGGTGAACGCGCGAGGGAGGGAGGCCTCGGCAATGAACGCGGATCACGCGGCCGCGGACGGGGAGCCGACGCGCGCGCAGATTAAGCGCTGGCGCAAGCACCTGGCTGAGGAGCGAATGGAGGCGCGCACCTACCGTGACCTGTCGGAGCGTCGCACGGGCGAGGAGCGCGCGGTCCTGCTGCAGTTGGAGGAGGCGGAGCGCCGCCACGAGGAGTATTGGCTGGCGCGCCTGGGTGAGCGGGCCCTGCCCGCGCCGAAGCCGCCGCTGCGCACGCGCGCCGCGTCCCTCCTGGCGCACCTGTTCGGCACGATTTTTATTCTGGCGATGGCTCAGCGCGCGGAGCAGCGTTCCGCGCGCGACGTGGATGATGACGTGCCGGCGCACATGCAGGCGGACGAGCACATTCACGCGGAGGTCATCCGTTCCCTGGCGGCCAAGTCCCGCGAGACGCTGGCGGGAACGTTCCGCGCGGCGGTGTTTGGGGCGAATGACGGCCTGGTGTCGAACTTGGCGCTTGTGCTGGGTGTGGCGGCGTCGGGCATGGAGCCGCACGTCGTGTTGCTGACGGGCGTGTCGGGCCTGCTCGCGGGCGCCTTGTCGATGGGTGCCGGCGAGTGGGTGAGCGTGCGCAGCCAGCGTGAGCTGCTTGACGCCTCGATCCCGGATCCGGACGCGCATCAGGCGGTCCCGGATTTGGATGTGGACGCGAACGAGCTGGCTCTTGTGTTCCGTGCGCGTGGGGAGAGCGAGGAGGAGGCGGAGGCTCACGCGAAGCAGGTCTTCGCGCGTCTCGCCAAGCCGACGACCGGCGAGTCGGGTGCGATCGCGGTGCGCGCCGCCCTCGGCGGCAGCCCCGAGTCGGATGGCGCGGGCGACCAGATTGGCACGCCCACGAAGGCGGCGTTGTCGTCGTTCTGTTTCTTCGCGACGGGCGCGTTTTTCCCGTTGATTCCCTATATTTTGGGCTTGACGGGCCTGACGGCTATTGCCGTCGCGGCTGCGATTGTGGGCGTGGCCCTGCTGTTCACGGGCGGCGTGGTCGGCATCCTGTCGGGCCAGCCTCCGATGCCTCGCGCACTGCGCCAGCTCGTCGTGGGTTACGGCGCCGCGGGCGTCACCTACCTGCTGGGATTGCTGTTCGGCACGACGGTGTCCTAGCAGGGCGGTCGCTCAGAGTTTGACAGGTTACCTTCGGGGGGGTAACTTGACCAAATGGTTACCTGTCGCCCCGATGCAGCAAGCCAGAGTGACTCGGGTGGAGATGGCACGCCGGACTTGTCCGCTTTCGACGAGGCCGCCGCGAACGTGCGCCGTTCGGTGCTGAAAGCTCAGCACCTCGCGGAGAAGGCCGCAACGTTCCTTGAGCTCCGGGAGACGGTGCGCGGTCAGGGTGAGGATGCGTCTGGCCGCGTCAACGTGACGGTCGACGCCTCCGGTTGCCCCCTTCGGGTGCTCATTGACGGGGACGAGGCCGTGGGGCGTTTGGTCATTGACGCCTGGAAGGCGGCCCAATCGAGCGCTGGCGCCCAGGTAGCCGACGCCGCCGTTGATGCTTACGGCGAGTCAGACCCGGGCGCACAGGCATTGGTCGCGCGTTATGGGTCGGCACGAGAGCAAGACGCCGGGGAGCGCGAGAGCCGACCGATTGATCGTTTCGGGATACTGCGCAATCCTGCTATCCGCAGGGAGTGGCACTGACCATGGCGGACATCTCCCTTGACTTCGAGAAAGCGCGTGCGGCGGCACGCGAGTCGCAAAGCGCCGGCGACGACGTGAAGTCGTCGGTCGCTGGCGTGGATGACGGTTGCAATGATGCAGCCCTCGGCCTGCTGGTTGGACCGCTTGTCACGGCCCCGCTGGGTCTTGTTCGCTGGTGGGTGCGCTCCATGGTGGAGGAAGCAGCTTCTGGAGCAACGAAAGATGGAGACAGGCTGATCGAAGCTGTTCAGAGCTTCGAGGAGTGCGAGGAGGCCTCAGCTCAAGCAATTCGTGATGCTGCACAGGGTCGTAGCGGCATAGGGGGAAGGACGCTGATGCCGTGAGCACGGAAGAGCTAGCAGGTTCGGGCCTCCTGGAGGACTTGGATGGGCTCAATAAGTCCATGTCGTCGGGCTCATGGCTGGGAACGGGTTTATCGGGGCTGGCCGTCGTCGGGGATGTCGTGGGGTTGATGGTCGACCCGATTGGGACGCTCATTGACTGGGGCGCTTCCTTTTTGCTGGAGCATTTCGAGCCGCTCAAAGGTTGGCTTGACGATCTCGCTGGGAACGGTGATGCCGTCCAGGCTGATGGCCAGTCGTGGTTGGCGTGTGCTGCAGCGGTGGCGCAGCGAGCCGATGAGCTTGAGTCGCGCACGCAGGCGCTCGTGGGAGAATTCGAAGGACTGACCGCGAGCACCTTTCGATCGCGGTCCGCCTCAACGGTCGGCGCGCTCCGTTCGGGCGCTCAGGCGTTGGAGGCGGTTGCGACCGCGTATTCTATTCTGTCGGGGGTTGTCAGCGCGGTCCACGATCTCGTCCGTGATGTTCTCGCTGAGATCATTGGAACCTTAGCCAGTGCGATCATCGAGATCGTCGGCACGGTTGGTTTGGCGTCTGGCGGTGTCATTGCTCAAATTCAGATCAAGGTTGGCGCAGCTGTCACGTCATTGACGGACAGCGTCACGGGTGTCGTCACTTCGGCGAAGAATCTTGTCTCTCACCTGCATGATGCTCGAGGCATCCTCGAGTCCATCACGAACCTGCTGAAGAAGGCTCCCGGCACGTCGCTCGCGGCGATTATTCCGTCTGGGATGTGGGTACGACGCACGAAGAATGGCCTGGACGTCGTGGAGAGGGGTCATTTCACGAACTCCTTCGCCGACGCCGCGCATACCGCCCAGGTGCTCGATGAGCTGGAGACGATCCGACAGGTGAATCTGACGACCGCGCGTGAACTTCAGCCTTCTCTGGCCCAGCGGCTCGCGCGGTACGACCTGCCTCCTTCTGCGGGGAACGCCGACCAAATTGGGAATACCCTCGATAAACTGCGTCGACAGAGCATTGACGATTTGGAACTCATTCAGATACGCCAAATGTCTTCAGATCTGACCTCGTCGCGCAATGGTGCGCGCTATGCGGCGGAGCGGATGGGGCATGCGGGGCTCGATCACGCGTGGCACGAGCGGGGCATCTATAACCTGGGCCTGGGCGGCCCCGGAACGGGTGCCGGGCATCTTGACGATTTTGCGATCCACCATTCGGGAACGGAGTTTCACATCGGCGAGTCGAAGGGCGGAGGGGCCCGGATGGGCACGTATTCCGTGGACGGGGTACGGGTGCGTCAGGGGTCTGCGGCCTATATCGGCGACCGCCTGGGCACCGACACGTCGTTCCACGAACTAATGTCGATGAATCAGGATGTCTGGCACGACATCAAGACGGGGCGCATGACGCTGCACTCAGACGTGTCGTTCACGCGCACCGCGGATCCGGAGAAGATTCGCTTCACGACGACTCCGATCACGCTCGCGCCGCACCACATGGATAATATTGATGCGAAGATTGCCGCGTGGACCGACGCGGCCAGAAGAGGGGACACCCCATGGATCAGACACCGTTGAATCCCGAGCACGTGCGTGTCACGCCCGAGGGGGTGCGCATGATGACTCCGTCGCGCCTGAGCGAGATCCTCGACGCGTGGGAGTCTCTCACGTGGCCCGCCAGCCGGGCGGACGCCGCGGCCTTCCGCGATCACTTCGGATGGACTCCCGACCCCAGAGAAAGCCTACTCTTCACCTCCGACGTCGTGCCCGAACGATCATCCTCCTTCATCGTCTACAACTCCTTCAACGGCGTCGCATGCTTCGACTTCTATCTCGCAGCGCACCTAGACCCACACAACACGTCACAATTTGACGACACCCTTTCCTTCTACCTCAATCACATCATCAAACACCTCGGCGAGAGGCTACAGAATAGAACGGGTTCACGCGAATCAGGAATCCGATTATTCACAAGCGACAACCTTTACTATCGCATTGGAGATGGAGGTGAGAAGATCACACTATCTCTGAACTCCCCTTCGGAGACGGGTAACCTGCTCGACTTCCTCGACCGCAAAGCCCGCGGCGAACTTGAAGACTGGGAACGTGAGTAACACACCGTTGAATCCCGAGCATGTGCGTGTCACGCCCGAGGGGGCGCGCATGATGACGCTGTCGCGCCTAAGCGAACTCCTTGACGCGTGGGAGTCTCTGACGTGGCCCGCCAGCCGGGCGGACGCCGCGTTCTTCCGCGATCGTTTCGGGTGGACTCCCGACCCCAGAGAAAGCCTGCTCTTCACCTCTGATGTCGTCCCGGAGGAAACTTCTTCATCCTTCTCTGTTCTCAGGCCTGACGACATAGTTGGTCTTGACTTTATCGTCGCTAATCGTCCGGACTTCCAACCAGGCAACGATGAATATAAGCCCCTTCTCACCGAGTGTCAGCCCTACCTTACAACTATTCGACAACGCCTCGGAAAATCCCTAGCTTGGAGCAAAATAGAGCCCGACGGAATATGGCGATTTGCAACTGTAGACGGCTCCATGTATGTTCTTTCGGCCGGACGACGCAGTATCACTCTCTTCCTCAAGTCGTCCAGACTCGCAAACCTCTATTTCGACTTCAAAGATAGGGAAGCCCGCGGCGAGCTGGAAGACTGGGAACGTGAGTAACGCGCGGCGGCGTCAGCCTGCACCACTGTTGACCGACATCGCCTGAGAACGAACACCAGGGGCGGCCCCCGCATGAGGGCCCCTGTGGCACACTGTCGGAATGATTGATTTTCTTTCTCGCGCGCGCGGCGCGCTGGTGGGCCTGGCGGTCGGTGACGCGCTGGGAACGACGAACGAGTTCAAGGTGGTAGGCACCTTCACGCCGTCCACGGGCATGGTTGGAGGAGGCGCCTTCCAGCTCGAGCCCGGCCAGTGGACGGACGACACGTCGATGGCGCTGTGCCTGGCGGATTCGCTGCTGGCGATGGGTCGTTACGACTCTTTCGACGTGATGGACCGATACATGCGCTGGTTCAAGGACGGGTACCGTTCGTCGACGAACGTGTGTTTCGACATCGGTGGCCAGGTGCGCGCTGCGCTGTTCGACTTCGAGCACGAACAGCGCGTCCCCCGGACCGCGCAGCGCACGACCAGCGCCGGCAACGGCGCGATCATGCGCCTGGCGCCCGTCGTCATCGCCGGCTTCGAGCACCGCGAAATCCGCGAGATCGTCGCGACCGCGGGCCTGAGCGCGCGCGAAACCCACTATTCGGTCGAGGCCGAGGCCGCCACCGAGGTCTTCGCCGCCCTCCTCGTGGGCGCCCTCCTCGGCTGGGCGCCCGAGCACATCATCAACGTCGGCTGGGCGTCGACGGGTCCCGCTTTCGACGAGATGGCCGCTCGCGTCATCTCCACGGACCCGGCCGAGCGCGCCGCGTGGGAGAAGGACACCAGTGGTTACATCGTGCACGGCCTGCGCCTGGCGGTGCACGGCCTGCTGGATTTTGGTTCCTTCGACGAGGCCGTCCTGGCGATTGCGAACATGGGCGGGGACGCGGATACGAACGCCGCGATCTACGGGCAGCTCGGCGGCGCGCATTTCGGGGTCGAGGCCATCCCGGCCTCGTGGAGGTCGACGCTGTATCAGGGCGAGGAGATCGACGCGCTTGCACGCGCCCTCGTGGACCTGCGCCTGGAGGCACCGCTCACGCGCTTCGACGAGGACCTGTAAGCCCCGCCGCACCCCGCCGCCCCCGAAGCGTCGCACCCATACCCACACCCACACCCACACCCAACAATTACCCAAAAATGTCGCACGTAATTCCCTCACACCTATTTCAATATTTGAAATCGGACCGTTGAAATCATGCGGATTTAAGCCACACTCAAAAACTGACCAAAGGGAATTACGTGCGACTTTTGGGGCGCGCCCCGCGCCCCTGCCGCGCGCGCCCCACGCGCCCCACGCGCGCGCCGCTCGGCGTCCCCCTCTGGCCTGCGACTAGACTGGCTCTATCATGCCTGACTCTCGTTCCACGCCTCCCGAGCCCAACGCGGGTCGCCCCGCCCGCGGGCGCGATGCCGCACGACGCCGCGGCCACAGGGAGACCAGCAAGAATCGCACGGACCGCTCGGGCCGGGGACGACGCGACCAGGATCGCGAGCCCCAGAGCCGCCGCGGGGGCCGCCGCCCGCGCGACCACGCGCGCCCCTTCAAGCCGTTCACGCCGGAGCAGCTCGCCGAGCGCGCCGCAGCTATCCCGGTGATCGAATTCCCGGACCTGCCGGTGAGCGCCCGGCGCGACGAGATCGCGCGCGCCATCGGCGACCATCAGGTGGTCATCGTGTCGGGTGAGACGGGCTCGGGTAAGACGACGCAGCTGCCGAAGATCTGCATGCAGCTGGGCCGCGGCGTGGCCGGCATGATCGGGCACACCCAGCCGCGCAGGCTCGCGGCGCGCTCGGTCGCGGATCGCATCGCCGACGAGCTGGGCCAGACCGTGGGCCGCGAGAGCGGTCAGGTCGTGGGCTACCAGGTGCGTTTCACGGACGAGGTCGGCCCCACGACCCTGGTCAAGCTGATGACGGACGGTATCTTGCTGGCGGAGATCCAGTCGGATCCGATGCTGCGCCGCTACGACACGCTCATCATCGACGAGGCCCACGAGCGCAGCCTGAACATCGACTTCATTTTGGGTTACGTGGCGCGCCTGCTGCCCGCGCGCCCGGACTTGAAGGTCATCATCACGTCGGCGACGATCGACTCGGATCGTTTTGCGCGCCATTTCGGCACGTGGGAGGGCACGCCCGGCTCGGGCCGCCTCATCGAGCCTGCGCCGGTTATCGAGGTGTCGGGCCGCACGTACCCGGTGGAGATCCGCTACCGTCCTCTCGGCCCGACGACGCCCTCGTCGTACACGTCCGAGGCTTCGCCCGCGCAGGCGGATGAGCCCGTCGAGGTCATCGAGACCACTGACGTCACCGAGTCCGGCCCCCTCCAGCTGGTCCTGGAGGACCCGGACGACGAGCTGGCGACGCTGGGCTACGGCATGGGCGAGGACATCGACGTGGAGACCGCGATTTGCCACGCGGTGGACGAGCTGAGCGCGGAGGGTGACGGCGACATCCTGGTCTTCTTGCCGGGTGAGCGCGACATCCACGACACGGAGGCGGCCCTCCTCGACCACTTGAAGGGACGAGGCCGGCGCGCGGGAGACGACAAGGGCGCACGCCCCGGGGACATCGAGATCCTGCCGCTGTACGCGCGGCTGACGGCGGCCGAGCAGCATCGCGTGTTCGAGCCGCACCGGCTGCGCCGCGTGGTCCTGGCGACGAACGTCGCGGAGACGTCGCTGACGGTGCCGGGCATCCGCTACGTGATCGACCCGGGTTTGGCGCGTATTTCCCGCTATTCCAATAAGACGAAGGTGCAGCGCCTGCCGATCGAGCCGGTCAGCCAGGCCAGTGCGAACCAGCGCGCGGGCCGATGCGGCCGCGTCGCGGAGGGCGTGGCGATCCGCCTGTTCTCGCAGGCCGATTACGTTTCACGCCCGCGTTTCACGGAACCGGAGATCCTGCGCACGTCGCTCGCCAGCGTCATCTTGCAGATGGCGTCCCTGGGCCTGGGTGCCGTCGAGGACTTCCCCTTCCTGGACGCCCCGGATCGGCGCGCGGTGCGCGACGGCGTGGCCCTCCTCGTGGAGATCGGCGCGCTCGCGTCCGGTGAGCCTCAGGAGCGCCGAGGCCGTGGCGACCGTTCCCGCACACGCGACGAACGCGGCACACACGACACAGGCAACGCGCGGGATACCCGCGCGGATCAGGACGCCTCGGGCACCGCGCCCACCGCCCGGGACACTGAGCAGCCGGACGCGGCCCCGGCCTCGTCCCAGTACAGGCTCACCGGGATCGGCCGGGACCTGGCGCGCCTGCCGATCGACCCGCGCCTGGGGCGCATGCTGCTGGAGGCCGAGCGCCTGGGCTGCGCCTCGGAGGTGCTCGTCATCGTGGCGGCGCTGTCGATCCAGGACGTGCGCGAGCGCCCGGCCGAGCACCAGGGCACGGCGGACGCCTCGCACGCGCGCCTGGCGGACCCGCATTCGGACTTCATCACCTACCTGAACCTGTGGCGCTACCTGGCGGTGCAGGCGCGCGACCTGTCGGGTTCGGCGTTCCGGCGCTTGTGCCGCGCGGAGTTCTTCCACTACCTGCGGTGGCGCGAGTGGCGCGACGTGGTCGGCCAGCTGCGCCAGATGGCCCGGGCGCTGGGGATCGCCGCGGGGCCGGTGGGCGAGCCGTCGACGGGCGACGTCGTGGAGGCCGCCCGGTTCGGCGGCGCGCAGGACGCGGCCGTTCGCGCGGTCCTGGCCTACGGGCAGGGCCCGGCGAGCGTGGACGCGGACCAGGTGCACCGCTCGCTGCTGGTCGGCCTGCTGTCCTACCTGGGCTCGTGGGATGAGACGAAGCGCGACTACGAGGGCGCGCGCGGCACGCACTTCACGATCTGGCCGGGCTCGGGCGTGAGCGGTCACCCCGCCTGGGTGATGACCGCGGAACTCGTGGAGACCTCGCGCCTGTTCGCGCGCACGGTGGCCCGCATCCGCCCGGAGTGGGTGGAGCCGGCGGCGCGCGGCCTGCTCAAGCGCTCGTATTCGGAGCCGTTCTGGTCGCTCGCGAAGGGCGCGGCGATGGTCCGCGAGCGCGTGAGCCTCTACGGGCTGACGCTGGCGGCGGACCGAGAGGTGCTGCTGGGGCGCTTGGGTGACCTCGTCATCGACGAGGCCGTGGCCGCCTCGCGCTCTCACGCTCCGCGCGCGGGGTCGCTGGAGGCGCTGGCGGCCGGGTTGGTGTCGGCGTCGAAGGATCCGCTGTCGTCTGGGTCGTTTGAGCCGCGTCATTTCGAGGAGCTGGCGGCCGCGCGCGAGGGGACGACGGCCCGCGAGCTGGCCCGCGAGATGTTCATTCGTAACGCCCTGGTGGATGGCCAGTGGAGGGAGAGGCACGGTTTCCAGCGCCGAAACGAGGCCCTGGTGGAGCAGGCCCGCGAGGTTGAGCGCCGTAGCCGCACCCACGGCCTCGTCGCGGACGAGCAGGCTCGCTTCCGTTTCTTCGACGATCTGATCCCCGAGCACGTGACCAGCGCGGCGGCGTTCAACCGCTGGTGGAAGGACGAGCGCCGCTCTCACCCTGATCTACTCATTTACCCGGCGTCCCTGCTGATGCCGCGCGAGGCGACCTCAGGCGAGGGCTTCCCGGACCGGTGGCAGTGCGGCGACCTGTCGCTGGCGCTGAGCTACGAGTTCGCGCCGGGCAGCCCGCGCGACGGCGTGTCGATGCGCATCCCGATCGAGGTGCTCGAACGCGTCAGCGATGCGGGCACGGACTGGCTGGTGCCCGGCATGCGCGAGGACCTGCTGACCGAGGCGATCCGCGCGCTGCCCAAGGGCGTGCGCCGCCTCCTGGCCCCCGCGCCGGACGTGGCCGCGTCGGTTGCGCGCTGGATCGAGCAGGCGGGCGGCGGTGCGGGCGGCGGTGCGGGCGGCGGCGCGGGCGGCGGCGCGGGGAGGGGTGCCAGCGTTGGAAAGCGCGGCGGCCAGAAGGCCGCCCAGGCCGACGAGCCGGACCCGCTGAGCCTGGACGCCGCGATGGGACGCCTGGCCGCGTGGGGCGCGTCCTCGGGCCGCCTCTCGACGCGCAATTCTCCCGCCAAGGCCTCCAAGAAGGGCGCGCAGAAGGCCACCGCCAAGCATGCCTCGGAGGCCGCGAGCACGGGTGACGCGACCGGCGCAGGCGCGACGGGCGCAGCGGCGCAGCCGGGCGCAGCGACGCAGCCGGGCGTGAACCCCGCGCCCGACGCGGGCGATCCGACCGGGACGAACCCCGCGTTCGCGCCCGACGCGGCCGCCGGCACCGGGAGTCACGCGGGAGCCGTCGCATCGGGCGCGGCCGGCGCGGCCACATCGCCCAACGCCGGCACCCCCACCGCTGCTGCCTCCACGCGCCGCACGCTCACCGACGGCCCCGTCCTGGATGCCCTCGCCCACGCGGTGCGCGTCCTGCGCGGCGTGGACCTGTCCGACTCCGACCTGGCGCACGCGCGCGCCCACCTGCCCGACCACCTGCGCATGACCTTCGTCGTCACGGACGCCTCGGGGCGCGAGCTGGGCGCGGGCAAGGACCTGGCCTACCTGCAGCGTTCCCTCGCCAGCGACGCGAATAAGGCGGTGCGCACGGCCGTGCGCGCCGCCCTCGAGGAGGCCAGCGAGAAGCAGGCGCGCAGGAACAAGCGCGGGCGCGGCACCTCAGGGAAGGCCGCCACCGGCGCGAATGACACCGCGAGTGGAGCACCCTCCCCCGACACCTCCACTGGATCGCCCGGTGGGGAGAGTCCCTCCACCCCGGCTCACGGCGCGACCGCGACGGGCACCGGACCCCGCGACGCGGCCCAGGCCTCGTCCCCCGACCCTGCGTTCCACGCGGACGGCGTCACGCAGATGCCGACGCTGCCGCGCTCGATCACCCAGACCTCGGGCACGATGACGCTACGGGCGTTCCCCGCTCTGGTCCCCCAGGGCAGCGCCGCGGCCCCGGCTGCGGGCGTGCGCGTCATGGCCAGCGCCGCCGAGGCGGACCGCGAGCATCGCGCCGGCCTCGCCCGCCTGCTGCTCACCCGCATCGCCCTGGCGACGAACCGCGTCACCACGCGGTGGACGGGCCGCGAGGCCCTCATGCTGGCGGCCTCCCCCTACGCGGACACGGCGGCCCTGGTCGCGGACGCGCAGCTGGCCTCGGCCCTCTCCCTCGTGGACGAGCTGAGCACCCCCGCCGACGTGCGCGACCCCGAGGCCTTCGAGACCCTCGTGGCGGCCGCGCGCGACGCCCACGAGGACCGCGTCTACCAGATCCTCTCCCACGTCGTGCGGGCCCTGGAGGCCAGCGCCGAGGCCGACGCCGCCGTGCGCTCCCACCCCCAGGCCTCGTTGGAAGAGACGACGCGAGACGTCGCCCGCCACGGAAAGACGCTGCTCTACGAGGGCTTCGTGTCGGCCACGCCCGCCTTCGCGCTCCCGCACCTGGCCCGCTACCTGCGCGCCGGGGCCGTGCGCATCGAGCGCGCCGCCTCCTCGCCGGGGGCGCTGGGGCGCGACCTGGAGGACATGGACCGCATCCACCAGGCCGAGGCCGAGATCGCCGCCACGCGCGAGGCCCTGGAACGGCGCCCCTACGAGGCCCGCGCCGCCGCCGCGCTCACGCAGGCGCGGTGGATGGCCGAGGAGCTGCGCGTCTCCATGTTCGCCCAGACCCTGGGCACGCCGAACAAGGTCTCCATGAAGCGCCTGCTCGGCGTGCTCGGAGCGCTCGGCGTGCTCGCGGGGGCGCGATGAAGCGGAACAAGCGTCGCGTCTCCTTGTTCGCCCCGCTCCTGGGCGGACCCGCCACGCGGCGCCCGCTCGGCGTGCTCGCAGGGGCGCGATGAAGCGGGACAAGCTGCGCGCCTCCTTGTGCGCCTCTCTCCTGGGCGAACTCGCCACGAGGCGCCCGCTCGGCGTGCTCGGAGCGCTCGGAGCGCTCGTGGGGGCGCGATGAAGCGGGAAGAGGCGCGCGCCCTCGCCCGCTCCCTCATGGACGCCTCGGGGTTGACCGACTGGCGTTTCCGCTTCGACCACGCCAAGCGGCGGGCCGGGGCGTGCACGCACTCCACACGCACAATCAGCCTGTCCGGACCGCTCACCGACCTGTACGACGCGACCACGATCCGGGGCGTCATCCTGCACGAGATCGCCCACGCCCTCGTCGGCCCCGCCCACGGGCACGACGCCGCGTGGAAGAGGGCCGCACGCGCCCTCGGCGCGCCTGACTCCGCGCGACTGTCCTCCTCCCTGCCCACCCCGGACGCGCCCTGGGTGGGCACGTGCCCGCGCTGCGGCGCCAAGCGTCGCCTCTACCGCGCGCCGCGGCGCGTCTCCTCGTGCGGGGTCTGCTCGCGTGCTTTCGACCCGGCGCTGATCCTCACGTGGGAGCACCGGGGGAAGGCGGCCTCGCCCGGTCGCGTCTACGAGCGCGAGCTCGCCGCGCTCCGCCGCCGACTCCCCGGCTAGCGCCGCCGCCTGCCCGCCGCCGGCTCCCCGGCTAGCGCCGCCGCCAACGGAGTCCGAGCATGGTGCCGGTTACCCAAAAATGTCGCACGTAATTCCCCCACCACTCTTTCAAACTTTGAAATCTGGCCGTTGGAATTGCAACGTTTTGAGCCATACTCAAAACCTGACCAAGTTAAATTACGTGCGAATTTTGGGGAGGGGACTCCCAGCTCCGGCCTCGGACCCGGCCTCAGCTCCGGCCTCGGACCCGGCCTCGGACCCGGCCTCGGACCCGGCCACGGCCGCGTGCATCTGCCCACGTCACAAGCCCCCACAAGCCTAAACGCAAGCACACACCCACCCGACGGCGATACCCTTATTCCCAACAACCCCCGAGAGAAGGAAGCCATGGGTACCATCGCCAGCCCCGACGCCAGCACCGCACCCGACCGCGAAGTCCTCACCTGGCAGGGCTTCGGCGACGCATCCCGCGAACTCACGCGACAGATCGTTGCCTCCGAGTGGATCCCGGACCTGATCGTCGCGATCGCGCGCGGCGGCCTCATCCCCGCGGGCGCGATCGCCTACGCGATGGACGTCAAAGCGATCGGCACCATGAACGTCGAATTCTATTCCGGCATCGGCGAAACACTCACCGAACCCATCCTCCTTCCCCCACTCATGGACGTCTCCGCGATGGACGGCAAACGCGTCCTCGTCGTCGACGATGTCGCGGACTCCGGCAAGACCCTGAAGATGGTCATGGACCTCATCGATGAGCACGGCCTGTCGCTGGACGGCTCCTCCTCCATCCGCGTCGATGCCCGCAGCGCCGTCATCTACAAGAAGCCTGTCTCCATTATTGAGCCGGACTACGTGTGGCACCTCACCGATAAGTGGATTAACTTCCCCTGGTCAACCCTGCCCGTCATCCAGCCGTGAGCGAGGAGCAGGTGGACACCCAGGCCTCGTCGATCACGAAGCGCATCGTCGAGGCCGTGGCCGCGCGTGCACGCGCCGGTCACCCTGTGCGCGTGCTCGGGTTGACGGGTCCGCCTGGGACTGGGAAGAGCACGATCGCTGCGGAACTGGCCAACGCCCTCCCTGAGGCGGGCCTCGCTGTCGCGGGCATGGCTCCCATGGATGGCTTTCACATGTCAAATGCCTTGCTAGCCGCACGCGGATTGGCTGACCACAAGGGCGCGCCCGACACCTTCGACGTGGGCGGGTACGTGGCCCTCCTCGGGCGGGTGCGCCGCGCGGACGGCGTGGTGCTCGCCCCCGACTACCGTCGCGACCTGCATGAACCCGTCGCCGCCTCCCTGCCCGTCGAGGTCGACGGCGTCGTCATCACAGAGGGCAACTATCTGGGGTTGGAGTTGCCGGGGTGGGCGGACGTGCGCGGACTCATCGACTTGCTCGCCTACATTGATACGCCGTTCGAGGAACTAGCCTCTCGCCTCATCGACCGGCACGTCAGTTTTGGTCGCGACCGCTCGGACGCGGCTCACTGGGTGCGCACGGTAGACGCGGCGAACATGACGCTCGTGGAGCGCACGAAAGCCCGCGCGGACTTAATCGTGTCGCTGTAGTCCCCGCGCCCCAACATGTCGCACGTAATTCCCCCGGGTCAGTTTTAGAGTACGGCCGAAAGTCGCATGATTTCAACGGCCCAATTTCAAAGTTTGAAATTCTCGGGAGGGAATTACGTGCGACTTTTGGGTGTCGGGTAATTAATACCAACCCAAGCCTCAGGGTTTTCACACCTTCAGGCACCATGTTGCGCGCATTTTCAACCACTTCCAAGTAAGGTGAACCTATGTTCCTCTTGCTTGGCTTGCTCGGCGGCCTCGTCACGGGCATCTCCCCGTGCATCCTCCCCGTTCTCCCCGTCCTCTTCCTCGGCGCGGCCGGCGCAAAGGAGACCGCGAACGCTGCCACGGCCTCGTCCTCAGGCGACACCAACACCGTGAACCCCGGACTTTTCCGCGTCGCGCCGGGCGTTTCCCTCGGGGGAGGCGGCACCCCAGCCGTCGCCGCGCGCAAGACCGCCGACGACTCGCCGAGCGTCGCGCGCCGGCCCCTGCTGATCGTCGCCGGTCTCGTTACCTCGTTCATGGCGATCACGGTCGCGGGCTCGGCGCTACTGACCCTCCTCCACCTGCCGCACACCGCGATCCGCTGGGCCGGCATCGTGGCGCTGGTAGCCGTTGGCGTCGGCATGATCGTCCCCAAGGTCATGGAAATCCTGGAGCGCCCCTTCGCGCGCATCGCGCCGCGCACAACGAGTGACGGTGCGGGCTTCGGCCTTGGCCTGGTGCTCGGCGCTGCGTTCGTGCCCTGCGCGGGGCCCGTCCTCACCTCGGTCATCGTCGCCTCGAACAACGGCCAGTTCACGTGGCGCATCGCGGGCCTAGCGCTCTCCTTCGCGGTGGGCCTGTCGATCCCACTGCTGGCCGTCGCTATGGCGGGTTCAGGAGCGGCAGCGAGCTTCTTGAAGTCCCGCCAGCGGCCCTTGCGTATCGCCGCCGGCGTCTCCATGATCGCACTCGCGATCGGCATCGCGACCGACGCCCCCGCGACGCTGCAGCGGATCATCCCGGACTACACGGCCTCACTGCAGACCGGCGACGACGAGGCTTGCGACACCGGCGCCTGCGACCCCGAGCAGGAGGTCGAGGCGCGCGGCGACTTCGCCCAATGCGCCCGAGGCACCGGGAAGGACTGCGGGACCCTGCCGGCGCTCACCTCCACCGAGTGGATTAATGCGCTCGGTCAGCCGACCGGAACGGTGACTCTCGTGGACTTCTGGTCGAGTTCGTGCACGAACTGCCAGCGTGAGATTCCCGAGCTGGAACGCATATACGAGAAGTACAAGGACTACGGCCTGGTCGTGATCGGAGTGCATTCGCCCCAGCAGGCCTACGAACGCGACCCCTCGGTTGTGTCCGACGCTGTGTCGCGCCTGGGCATCACGTATCCGGTCGCCTTGGATCCGGAGCTGACGGACTTCCAGACGTATGGCGCGTCCGCGTGGCCCACGCACTACATCGCGGGCGCGGACGGGCAGCTGCGCTCGGTCGGCCGCGGCACCGCTGGCGTCGAGGAGCAGATTCGCGCCCTCCTCACCGAGGCGGGGGCGTCCCTGCCCGACTGAGTCGGCCCGACTGAGGGGATCCGACTGAGGCGGCCGAGGCCTCGCGACGGCACACGGGCGGCTACCCTCTCGGGGGGCCGAGGCCTCGCGACGGCACACGGGCAGCCACCCTCTCGGGGGGCCGAGGCCTCGCGACGGCACACGGGCGGCTACCGCGGGGCGGCTCGTCGCATTCATACCGGCCTCGTTCGTCGCCCCTCCACACGGTCTTCCGCCCCGCGATTCCGCCCCACCCTTCCACCCTGATCACTAGTTACCCAAAAATGTCGCATGCAATTCCCCCACCACTATTTCAACATTTGAAATCAGATCGTTGAAATCATGCGGTTTTGGCAGGGTCCATCAAAGACCCCGGGAAGGAATTGCATGCGACTTTCGAGGGCCGCCGAGCATGGCGGACACACGGTATATCAGCCGCACAGATCCATGTCCCACGCGCCTCGCGCCGATCAGTGCCACTCGGCGTTACCGACAGCCCAGGTGCCATCCTCCTGCTCGACGAGGGTCAGGAACACCAGCTCGTGGACCGGCTCGTGCGAGCCGTCCGCGTAGGAGCGCGTGAAGCTGACGAGCCTCACCCACTCATTACCTTCGCGGCGGGTCGATTCCCTGCCTTCGACGCCGATGTTCTCAATCGTGACAGTCGTGTGGGAGCGATTTGGCACCAGCGGCAGGAACTCACCCTGCCCCTTCACCAGCTCGGGGGTCGGCGTGTGATTACGCTGCAGCTCGGGCGTTTCGTAGACGCTCGCGCGGATGGACGCGAACGCGTCCGTGACGTCGCGCGACGCGTCCCACGTTTGATTGGTGATGACGTAGGCGGAGCACACCGCGTCAGCATCCTTGCGATCAACGGTGGACGGGTCGGGCAGAAGGTCGTCGAGCCACTGAACCGATGCTGGGTGCAGGCAGGTTCCGTCGGGCGCAGAGGTGCCGTCCTCACACGGGGGCATGCTCGAGGCCGTGGCCTCCGGGGTGGGAGCAGCCGCCTCAGACTGCGGCGCGGTGTCGGGCGCCTGTGACGCTTCACCGGACGTGACGTCGCCACTCATTCCTCCGTTTGAATCGGAGCTCGCGTTCGAGGCCGTGGTTCCCGAGTCCGCGCTATTCAGGAACGTGCGTGCCATGAAGAAGCCACCCACACCCAGGACAAGGGCGACGGCTGCGACAAGTGCAATGACGACGATTGTCGTCCGCTCACCACGTGCAACTCTTTTCAGTGCGTTCATATGCGTCCTTAGTTCGTGCTGTGTGCGCATGCAATCGCCTGTGGCGCGTGACCGCTCACCGGTGCCGTCGTGCGCGACCGATACTCGCGCGTTGGCACCTGGTGCGACATGCCAACAAGGTCTTGTTGGACTCCGCGCAACCCACAGACCGTGCAGCTGACCAACATGCCAGCCTCACCATAGTCCGTGACGCGAGCAACATACAATCTCGTTCCGTTGGCAAGACACGCTTGACAACGCGCCTCTCTCGAACCGCACGCCAGGCCTCGCGCACACCAGGCCTCGCGCACACACCCTCCACACCCTCAGTTACCTAAAAATGTCGCACGTAATTCCCCCACCGCTATTTCAACTTTTGAATCCACACCGTTGAAATTCCGCGGTTTTCAGGGGACCCCAAAATTTACCACTTTAGAATTACGTGCGAAATCTCTGAGTTATCCACAGATTTCTCAAACTACACGTATGAACTGTTATAAAGATGCACAATATGAGCATGGACCTCAACGAAGAGCTACGTAAACGCCATGGAATCACGAAACTATCGAATCTGCACCACGCGGAGCTCACACCGGCAATGCTGCCGCAATCCATCGGACACTATCGGGGCTGGATCTACGACAGGCACAGCTTCACGCTGGACCAGGTCCGAGCCTTCGTCTACAACGCCAGCCTCTCGTGCGTGAGTGCCGCCCAGATATACGGGCTACCCCTTCTGCTGGAGGAACGCCCACAGAAGACCCACCTGTCGGTTGCGTATAACCGAGGAATGCACGCGTCGAAACTACGCCGCTTCGACGACGTATGCATCCATAGGGAACAGATCATGAGCGAGGAAGAGAGGCGCACACACGTGGCCAGTATCGGCACGGTGCTGGAGCGTGTGCTCGTCTGCATGCCGCTCAAGGTCTCGCTGCCGATGCTTGATGCCGCGCGCAACCGCGGCTTGTACGACATATCGACCCTCACACTGCCGATTTCTGGCAGCAGAGTTCCCCATTTGCGCGAGGCAATCGGCCTGTCGACTGACCACGCCCGCTCGATCCTCGAAACCGTTGCCCGCTTGCAACTGATCGACATGGGGCTGACACCGCAGGTCGGAGTCTGGATCGAGGGGGTCGGCGAGGTCGACATGATCATCCTCGGTTTCATCGTCATCGAGGTGGATGGGTGGGCCTTCCACTCATCGAAGGAGCAGCGCGAGAAGGACCTCAAGCGCGACCGCGAACTTCTCCGGCGCGGGTACGTGGTCCTGCGTTTCACCTATGACGACGTCATGAATGGAGATTTCGCGCGGGAGGTCCCCGAATCGGTGAAGGCGGTCCGAGGCCTCGTGTCGCACGCGGAAGGAGGGGAGATTCACGAGTGCGCCGCGAAAAACATCGGTTTCCTGCAGATCTTGGGCGGACTCTATCTGCCGATCCTCGGCCTCGGACGAGCATCTTGACGCCACACACCGCGCTTACCCAAAAATGTCGCACGTAATTCCCCCACCGCTATTTCAACCTTTGAATCCACATCGTTGATATTCCGCGGTTTTCAGAGGACTCCAAAACTTACCGTTTTGGAATTACGTGCGACATTAGGTGGGGGAAGCGCGCTCAGCGAGCCAGGTCGAGGATGACCGGCGTGACTCGCTCTATGACCTCCAGGGTGTCCAGGAAGTCCTGGTGGCCGCCGTACCACGGGTCGGGCACGTCGCCGCTGCCCTCGGGATCGAGGTCGCGGTACAGGCAGATGCGCGGCCCCTGGACCAGATCGGAAGGGGATGTGGGCGCGCCCTCGTGCTCAACCCCCGTCCGATCGGCGAGGCGCTCCAGGACGCTCAGGTGCCGCGAGGTCATGGCGAGGATCAGGTCCCACTCCCCCAGCTCCCCGGCGCGGATCTGGCGCGCGCGATGGTCTGGCACGGCGTACCCGGCGTCGCGCAGGACGCGGGCGGCGCGGCGGTCGATGGGGTTTCCGGCTTCCTCGTCGGAGACGCCGGCGCTGTCGACGACGATGTCCACGCCGGCGCGCGCGGCGGCCTGGTCGAGGATCGCGTGGGCCATTGTGGAGCGGCAGATGTTGCCGGTGCACACCATCAGGACGCGGGTGGGGGTCATGGTCGGTTCCGTTCGGGGGCGGGCAGACAGGCACGAGGCCGGGGCCGACGCCGCAGGGGCGAGCGCGTGGCTCCGGGTCGCAGGGCGCCGCGGCGTCAGACCGTGCCGCGCAGGGGCGCGCAGTAGGCGCACGCTGCGGGGAAGCGGTGCCGCGGGCGGCCTCAGAGGAGCGTCAGGTAGGCGCGGACGGCGGCGGCGCTGTGGGCGGCGGCGCGGGGGCCGTCCATGTGGAAGGCTTGGTCGGCGGTGGGCCCGCACAGGTCGGAAACGGCGCGCAGAGAAATCCAGTCGATGCCGGAGGACCAGCAGACTTGGGCCATCGCGCAGGTTTCCATGTCGGCGCCGATGGCGTCGGGGAAGCGTTCGCGCATGGGGCCGACGTTGGCTTCGGTGCAGAAGGAGTCGGAGGAGACGATGCCGCCGGCGCGCACGGTGTGGGCGATGAGCTCGGGCAGCTGGGCGAGCCGCGCGACGGCGGCCTCGGAGGAGGCGTAGTCGACGGGCATCTGGGGGACTTGGCCCATGGCGTAGCCGAAGGCGGTGGCGTCGGCTTGCCCGTAGATGGCGCTGGTGCCGGCGGCGATGTCGCCGACGTTGATGTCGGCGGCGAGCCCGCCGGTGGTGCCGGCGGCGATGACGATGGGAGCGTCGACGAGGGTGAGGGCGCGCGCGGTGGCGGAAGCGGCGTTGGCCAGTCCGATGCCGGAGGTGACGACCAGGACGGTGCGTCCGTCGAGGAGGCCGAGCGCGAATCGTTGGGTTTTCATGGTGCCGACTAGGACGGCCTGAGGGGTTTCGTCGTCGCCGATGGGCGTGAGCGCGTGGAGGAGGGGCGCGGCCTCCATGTCCATGGCGGCTTGGATGATGGCGTCGACGCGGGGGTGTGCGGGGAAGGCGAGGTTCATGCGTCCATGGTAGGGGACGAGGACGGGTCGCGCGCGCCCCGCGTGGGGGGTGCATGGACGAGGCCGTGGCAGGTTTGTCGGGCCCGCTTTCCTGGGCACCCCTAAAGTCGCACGTAATTTAACACGGTCATTTTTGGACATAGCCCACAAACGTTGCAATTCCAACGACGCAATTTCAAAGTCTGAAATACGCACAGGGGAATTACGTGCGACATTGTTGAGGAACCACGGGGCCGGGACAGGGCCGGGTCGCGCGCGCCCCGCGCGGGGCCGCGTGGGGGCGGCCCCTTTCCTGGGCCCCCCTAAAGTCGCACGTAATTTAACACGGTCATTTTTGGACATAGCCCACAAACGTTGCAATTCCAACGACGCAATTTCAAAGTCTGAAATACGCACAGGGGAATTACGTGCGACATTGTTGAGGAACCACGGGGCCGGGACAGGGCCGGGTCGCGCGCGCCCCGCGCGGGGCCGCGTGGGGGCGGCCCCTTTCCTGGGCCCCCCTAAAGTCGCACGTAATTTAACACGGTCATTTTTGGACATAGCCCACAAACGTTGCAATTCCAACGACGCAATTTCAAAGTCTGAAATACGCGCAGGGGAATTACGTGCGACATTGTTGAGGAACCACAGGGCCGGGGCCGGGACGAGGCCGGGGCCGGGTCGGGGCCGGGGGCCCGCCCGCTTACTGTTTGCCGCGCTCCTCTAGTATTTTCTTCAGGGCTGCGCTCCGGCCTGCGTCGATCTCCTCGTCAGAGATTTTCTCGGCGTCAGCCAGCAGGTCGGGGGTGGGCGCGGCGCCTGGGTCAGCCGCGACCGCGTCGGGGGCACCGGGGGAATCGGGCGCTTCGGGCGAGGTGCCAGCGGGCGTGGCGCCTGCCCCAGCAGAAACACCGGGCTCGGCGGCGGACTGGGCCACGGTCTCGTCCCCGGGATCAGCGGGTGCGAGCGCGCCGGCACCGCCTTCAACTGACTGGGGCTCCCTGCGCGTGCGTGAGCGCGCCCAGATGATGGCGGAGATCAGGAGGATGATGGCGACGGCGATGAGGATGGCGATCATCCAGGGTTTGAGGACGGCGCCCTTGACTTGGGCTGCTTCTGCGGCGGCGGTGGCTTCGTCCATGGGGACGCGTTCGCCGGTGACTAGGAGTCGGTGGGTGTTGATGCCGTAGGGGGTGCAGGTGATGAGGGTGGCCAGGTCTTTGCCTTCGACTTTGTTGAGGGTTTCGGTTTCGTTGGGCAGGACGACGCGGATGTCGGTGACCTGGTATTTGAGGTGGCGTCCGGGGACTTCGATGTAGAAGACGTCGCCTTCTTTGAGGCTGGTGAGCTGGTCGAACATGGTGGCGGTGCCGAGGCCGGTGTGTCCGGTGAGGACGGTGTGTGTTGAGTCGCCGCCGACGGGTAGGGCGGTGCCGAAGAGGTGGCCGATGCCTTTGTCGAGGGTCGCGCTTTCGGTGCCGTGGTAGATGGGTAGGTTGACGTTGATGGCGGGGATTTTGATGGTGGCCATGACGTCGTTGAGGTTGAGTTGGCTGAGGTATTCCTGGTAGGGCGCTGTGTCGGGGCGTTGGGCGTCCAGCCAGGGGTCGAGGATGGGTGATTCGGCGGCGGTGGCGTTGTATTCGTCGGCGCGGCGTAGGTTTTCGGCGACGGCGTCGGGGCCGGCGTCCTGCGCGACAGCGCTGAATTGGGAGGCGATGGTTTCTTGGCGGTAGTTGTTGTATTGGGTCGCGAAGACGGGGTAGAGGAGGACCAGGATGCCGGCCAGCAGCAGGATGGGGGGCGCGATGGTGAGGAGACGCCGTTTGAGGGGGGTCTTCTTGTGGTTGGGCGTTTGGGTGCTCACGCTTTCTCCGTTCGTTGCCGAGGCCGTGGTGGTTTGTCTGGTGACAGGGTAGTTCCGCTGTGGGCGGGGTGTGGGTAGCGCGTGGGGGGTGTGGACCTGCGGGTCCACACCCCCCTGTGTGTTGCTAGCTAGCGAGGGTCAGGAGTCGGCCTGGTCCTTGCGGCGCTTGTTGGCCAGGGCGATCGCGCCGGCGCCGCCCACGAGGAGGGTGCCAGCTCCGATGAGGACGCCGATGCCGGCTGCACCGGTGACGGGCAGGTTGAAGCCGCCGTTCTTGGGGACGTCCTTGACGGTTGTCGCGAGGGTGTACTGGTTGTCGGCCTTGGAGTTGGACTGCAGGATCTGGAAGGCGATCGGGCGGGTCTGGAGTTCGTAGCCGTCGGGGGCCTGGGTCTCAACGAGGCAGTACCAGCCGGGGTTGGTGACGGCTTCGTTGTTCTCCCAGTCGTTGTTGCGCAGGCCGTCGATGGTGACGGTGCCGTCGGTGCCGGTGGTGAATTCGGTGGCGCCGTTGACGGTTAGCTTCTTGTCGAGGGTCGCGTCAACGGAGTCGAAGTTCGCGGTGGGGGTGGACTGAGGCGTGCACTTGTAGACCGCGAACTTGGCGCCCGAGAGCTTGTCGAAGCTGCCGTCGGGCTTGGCTTTGGCGGAGGTCTTGGTGATCTTCACCTTGCCGAACTTGGACTCAACTTCGGACTTGGGGGTTCCCGGCGGGGGAACGGTGCCGGAGTTGGGGGTCCAGCCGTTGGAGGGGGCGCTGGGCAGCAGGTAACCGGTGTTCTTGTAGATGCCGTCGGTGCCGACCGGTTCGTTGACGGTGCCCGACAGGTCCATCTGGACCTTGGTGGTGTCGTCCTTGCGGTTGTCGATCAGCTTCTTGCGACCGGCCTGGGTGAACTCGGCGGTCCAGAACTTGGTCTTGCCGTCTGGGGCGTCGGCGGCGATCAGCTTGTAGTCGACGTCCTTGGTCAGGGTGACGTCGCCGGTCTTGCCGTTGATGAGCTTCAGCGTGACGTTGGCCTCGGGCAGCTGCACGCGCTTGTCGTACTGGTCGACGACGTCGTAGTAGTCGAGGGTGTCGACTCCGGGCACGTCGGACTTGATGGTGTAGGAGATCGGGGAGCCGACGGCGGGGGTGTCGGTGTCGTTGACGGTCTTCTCCAGGCCTGCCTTGGTGTTCTTCGGGTAGGCGTGGACGTCGTAGATCCACTTGTTGAGGTCGGTCGGGTGCGTCATGGGCACCGTCATGATGAAGGCCTTGGAGCCGACGTAGCCGGGGGGCGTGACGGTTTCTTCCACGATGTAGGCACCAATTCCCACGCTGGGGAACACAGCCTTGCCGTCCGCGCCGGTGGTCTGTTCCTGGGGGGCGTCGGTGCCGTCGTTCTCAGCGGCAGAAACGTCGCCGTTGTAGCTGATGAGCTTCTCCCAGCCGGCCTGCGTGGTGAGGTCGATGTTGGTGAGCTTCCTAATTTGGAAGTGCGCGCCCGGCAGCGGATTACCGGTCGCGGTGGGGTCCTCGAGGCCGTTGCCAGCGGTGGTGCCGTTGGTGGCGTCCTTGACCAGCTTGTGGATGGTGATCGAGCCGGTCTTGTTGGTGTCGAGGTCGACCAGCGACGGGGCGCGCTCGACGGTGGCAGCGAGGCCGAAGGCGGGGGCAGCCTGCGTCGCGGAGGTGGCGGCGGGCAGTGCCAGCGCGCCGGCGGCGACGGCGAAGGCTGCGAGCAGGCTCAGGCTGCGGCGGGTCTTCGTGGTGCTCATAGGTTTTCTTTCTCCTGTGTGTGTGATTTCGGGAGTTTTTCTTGATGGTGGGTCACCGTGGTCACGGGACCTCATGGGTGGCTCAGGCGAGTGCCTTGCGCCTCTTGGTGGTGACCACGGTCATCACCATCGCCCCGGACATGAGCGCCGCTGCGACGCCGATGTAGGGGTAGATTCCGGTGCTGCCGGCTTTGGGCAGCTCGCCAACCTCGGTGTCCTTGACGACCAGGGTGGCCTTGCGGGTGCTGCCGACCATGAAGCCTTGCTCCTCAGAGCTGATGTTCAGTTCGGAGGAGAAGGCTTGGACGGCGCCCTTTGCCCACTGGGAGGTGTTGTTCAGGTCGGATGCAAGCTCAACCGTCGTTCCGGAGCCGTCGGCTCGGGCGGATTTGAGGGTGAACTTGAAGGGCCGGGGCAGGAGCGAGTGTCCCGCGGGGGCCTTGGTTTCGACCAGCCAGTAGGCGGTGTCGATGTTCAGGTCGTTGACGCTCCAGTAGTATCCGTCGGTCGCGGTGGCCTGGGTCAGGGTCTTGACCACGGTGGCGTGAGCGTCCGTGTTGGGGTTGGCGTTGTAGATTGCGAACTCTGCGCCCTTGAGGGGGTACATCGCGTCGTTGTTGTCGCCGTAGGTGTACTGGTTCGTCGGGTCGGCGAACGTGGTGCCCGTGTTCTGCGTGCCGGCCTTCACGATCACGAAGTCGTGGGGGACGGTGGGGCCGCAGGCCTTGTTGTTGTTCGTGCCGTCGGTGTCCTTGCCGCTCTGCGCTAGGACCTCGTTGAAGAGGCCGTGGCCGGCGGCCGGGACGTTGTTACCGTTGATCGAGCAGGCCAGGTCGGCCTCGTTGTAGCCGGCGGCCGCGGGGTTACGGGTGACCGCGAAGCGGATCCAGTATTCCTTGGTGGCACCGGGAGCCAGCTCGACGCCGTCGGTCAGCGTGTAGACGCCGCCGGTGGCGGTGGCGTTGGACGCGGAGTCCAGGCCAGCCTGGGTTTCGGCGATCTTCGCGGACTGGATTTCCAGGCCCTTGGCGAAGTCGGGCTTGTCGGTGAGCTTGCCGGTGTTGGCGGCCAGCGTGCCGTCGTTGGTGGCGACGATCTTGTAGTCCACGTTGAAGCTCGTGGCGCCATTGGCGCCGCCGTTCGTCACGATGGACTTCTCAACGCGCAGCTTGGGAGCCTGGTATTCGTTCACGAACGTACAGGTGATGGGGGCCGCCTCGTTGGACGCTGCGCCGCCGACGTTCTTGAAGTTGACGCCGCGCTCGGTGCGGGTCACGGCGACCTCTTCACCGATGCCGTTGACGCATTGGATGTCCTTGAGGTTCCACTTGTCCTCGCCGCCGGTGGTGATGTCCTTCTCCGTGATGGTGAAGTCGGAGTTGCCGACCTCGAAGGGGATGAACGTCGAGTCGTACTTGGCGTTAGCCTCACCGAAGCCGGTGGGGGTCAGCGACGCGACCGGGTCGGCTGCGGAGATGTACGAGGTCTTGGCAGGGGCGGACGAGGCCGTGGGCTTCGTGACGGTCACGGTGCCGGTGGTGGCCGGGGTGCGGCTCGTGTTGTCCGCCCAGGTGGAGCCGGTGGTCACCGCGAAGTTGGCGGCGGGGATCGTCGGGTTGGCGCCCGAGGGGTCCTCGACGGACTTCACGATGCGCACGCTTCTCTCCTCGGTGATGACGCCGTAGAGGCAGCCGTAGTTGACCGAGAGCTCCTGCGTGATGAAGGTGTCGGTGCGCTTGGCGTCCGCCGGAGGCGTCGCCGGGCAGTCAGCGGTTGGAATGGAGTTGAAGTTGTCCGGGGTCAGGAAGTTAACCGCGTTCGTCGCGGGGACGAAGCCCCACAGCTGCAGGCGGTAGGTGCGGCCATTCTTCGTGAAGGTCTGATCCGACGTCGTCTTCTGCAGCTTCACGTTATCCCACACGTAGGGGTTCTCGTTGACGTTTCCCTTGGCACCTGGCCAGTAAATGGGGGTAACACTCTTGCCGGTAATCTGGTTGAAAGGCTGTTCGGCACCCTTGTTGTAATACTGGCTGTACAGGTCGTAGTCGCCGTTTCCCTCGCCCACGTACTTGACGCAGTAGTAGCGTCCCGACTGGCTCTCGGGCTTGTTGACGTAGCCCTTCGAGCGGTCGGAGGAGTCGATCGGATCCGGCTCATAGGCGGTGCCAATGAAGACCTGCTGGCCGTTCGCGGGGTCAGTCACCCAGTGCGGCGTGCCGTAGTAGATCCCCTGATCCATGACGGCGTCGCGCATGTTGCTAAAGCCTGACGCTGCGAACGGGGCGTCAGTGGCGGACTTACCATTCACACCAAAGTCAGTACGGCACGTTCCGGTTCCTCCGATGCCGGGGTGCTTGATGTAGGCACCACCCTTGCGGTAGATGATCGTCGAAGAGAGCGTGTTGTAGGTTTCCTGGTTGACGAAGGGGAATTCTTCAGGCGTGCTGCCAATCAGGTCCGGCAGGGTGATGCTCAGGCTCGAATGCAGGTAAGGCTGAATGTCTGTGCCGCCGCGGATAGGCAGGTTGTTGTGGCGGATCGCGCCGAGCAGGAAGGTCTGGCCCGGCTGGACGGTGCCCGGGTCGTTCGGCTTGAAGCCGATGGCGCTCTGGCCGTTCGCCCACAGCCTGGCGTCACCGCCGTTGTCCCACATCTTGCCGTGGTCATTCATCCACGCTTCGCTGGTGCCAGCCGTCGGTGTACCTCCCTGCGTGTCCCACTTCCAGGGATGACCGCGGGTGATGTAGGTCCACAGATCGTTGTTCTTGGCGAACGTGCCACCGAGGTAGGTAGTGATCGGCTGGTTGTTAGTAATCGGCTTACCGCTGTTAATGCCAGCGCGAGAGAAAGGCGTATCCGACATGCCGTGCACGATGCCGTAGCGAATGTAGTTGTTGGGGTAGCTGGTGGTCGTGTCGGTCGGGGACGCATTCACGATGCCCTTTCCCATGATGGCGCGGACGGCACCAACCTCAATGCCGGTGGCGGCGGGCTCCTGGGCGGCGTGCGCCTCCTGGGGCGTGAGCTGAGAGGTGACCAACACGCCCGTAACACTGACCATAGCGGTCAGCGCGGCGATGGCGCGGGCAAAGGAACCCCGGCGCTCGTGGCGCACGTGTCCGGCTCGCGGCTGGCTCTTTCTCATAGTCTCTCTCCTTGACGGGCTGCCCCTGTCGCATTGGTCGAGCTGTTCAGTATTGCTCGCGGGGCGGTTGTTCCAAAACCTTGATGCCCCTTAGGCTACGCCATGGTTACTCGAAAAATCAAACGGAATCTGACCAACCATGGTATGCAATAAGTTACAGACAAACAGTCAAGTCTCCTTTCTACGACATTTCACGATTATATAGCATTACGTCTAGTTACCGACTAGATGACCATGCTCACGTTTTGAATATTTTTAACGGATGGCAAGTAACCAAAAATTGCCTTATTGCAGCTCTTCACACTTGCCTGGTAAGACTCTGCGAGGTGCATCAACGCAGGCCACTTTGACAATGGAGACTCTCACCACAACCTCACGACCAAGGTGACCACAGCGACCACCCACCCCGCCCCGGCCTCGTCACGCGCCCACCCCCACACAGCTGCACAATAGGGCGCATGGATCGACGCCCCGTCACCCTCGTGCCCGTCACCGCCTACGAGCCGACGCGCCCCACGCCCGCCGCCATCGTCTCCGGCGAGGTCGCCGCGCACGACGCGCCGCACCCCCTGTCGGTCTTCGACATGTTCCGCATCGGGATCGGACCCTCCTCGTCGCACACGGTGGGCCCGATGCGCGCAGGCCTGGCCTTCACGACGGAGCTGACGGCGCTCACCCCGCCCTCGCGCATCACGATCGACCTATTCGGGTCGCTCGGCGCGACGGGCCGCGGGCACTCGACCGACCGCGCGGTGCTGCTGGGCCTGGCCGGCTACGACCCGGAGACGGTGGACATCCACACGGTGGAGGCGATCCTCCCAACGCTGGCGAGCACGGGTACCCTCACGCTGCCCTCGGACACGCGCGTGCCCCTGAGCATCGCCGAGGACATCCGTTTCATCCCACGCACGGTCCTGCCCTATCACGTGAACGCGCTGACGATCACAGCCACCGGCGAGGACGGTGCCGTCAAACTGGAGCGCACCTATTATTCGGTAGGCGGCGGCTTCGTCATGCTGCAGACGAACGACGACCCGCTTCACCCCGAAGTTTCCTCACTCGCATCCAGCCAGGCCGGCGTCGGCATCGACGTTCCCGCACCACACCCGTTCGCCTCTAGCGCGCAACTGCTCGCCCAATGCCAGGCATCGGGCCTGAGCGTCGCCGAGTTAGTGCGCGCCAACGAGGAGGCAGTGCGCCCGCGCGACACCCTCAACGCCTACCTGGATCGCATCGCCGACACGATGTTCGACTGCGTGGACGCGGGCACGTCGGCGGCGGGCATCCTGCCGGGCGGCCTCGACGTGCCGCGCCGCGCCCGCGCGCTGGCGGGCAAGCTCGCGCAGCGCCTGACGGGCACCCCCGCATCCTCCGGCGACTCCACAGACGAGGCCGGGGCCGGCTCCGGCGCTCACCGCTCGGGGTCCGCGGCGTGGGCGTCGACGACCGCCGACCCCATGCGCGCGATGGACTGGGTGAACCTCTTTGCCCTGGCCGTCAACGAAGAGAACGCGGCGGGACACCGCGTGGTGACCGCGCCGACGAACGGCGCTGCCGGCGTCATCCCGGCGGTCCTGGGCTACCTGGTGACGCACTGCCCGGAAACCGGCTCAATGCCGGGCGTGGCGACAGGCCCGGCAACGCAGGACGGGGCGCGCGCGCCGCTGCGCCACATTCGCATGACGCCGCCCCTCTCCTCGGACACTCCCACCCCCGCGGAGGACACGGATTCCTGCCACGAGGCCCCGGCCTCGTCCATCGAAAAGTGCCAGGCGCGGCGCCGTACTCTCGTGCACGACTTCCTACTGGCCGCCACGGCGATCGGCGCGCTCATCAAGACGAACGCGTCCATCGCGGGCGCGGAGGTCGGCTGCCAGGGCGAGGTCGGGTCGGCCTCGGCGATGGCGGCCGCCGGCCTAGCTCAAGCGCTGGGTGGCACCCCGCAGCAGGTGGAGAACGCCGCGGAGATCGCGATGGAACACTCGCTGGGGCTCACGTGCGACCCGGTGGCGGGCCTCGTGCAGGTGCCGTGCATCGAGCGCAACGCGATCGCGGCCGTCAAGGCGATCAACGCGGCGCGCATGGCGCTGTGGGGCGACGGGCGGCACATGGTGAGCCTGGACGTCGTCATCGAGACGATGCGCCAGACCGGCAACGACATGCTGTCGAAGTACAAGGAGACGTCGGAGGGCGGCCTGGCCGTCAACGTCGTCGAATGCTGAGGCGCTACTCCCGCCTACACGTGCGAAGAGGTCCAATTGCCGGTTGCGCAAGTGTGTCCGCCACTCCCCGTCCTCGGCAAACTCTGGGCGACCAGCCACCCGCACCCACGCCATAGGACCAATAGCCCATGCGACGCTGCAACAAGGCTCCACACTCACCCTTGTAGACCATCCGGTCACACGAACTGTCAAGCATTTACCATCGAGTATAGATTTCAGATCAACTTCGATAATTTATTGCATTTCCGCCATTTTAGTATCCTGACACATCCTTGCAAACTGTGATGTTATGACAAACGCTTGCGATCGCACCCGTCCGCGGGTAGCATTCTCACGAATTAGTTTGACGATAACTAACCGGGAACGAAACCCGCCCCACCCCATCACGCACGCCACGGGACACACGGAGTACACATGCGACTGTTGACAGCCTTCACTCGGCGCACGACCCACGCCAAGTCGCAGGCCAACACGCTGCTCCGAAAAATCGCCTGCACCGCCACCGCCGCATTCATGCTCGGCGGCGTCTGCCTCACCGCACCGCTCAACACCGAACCCGCGAACGCCGCACAGGAACCCGCCGGGTCCGACACGTTCACGATCAGCAACGTCGCCTCGATCTTCTCGGACTCCGTCGTCAACAATTCGCCCACCCAACGCACCTACCCCGGCATCGCCCTGACCGACCAAACCGCCATGCAGGACAAGAACTTCCGCCGCCTGGTCTACTACGGCACGGTCGAAGATACGAAGAACTCGGTCTTCCAATACGCCTTCATGGAGACCTACAAGGCGAACATGTGGTCGCGCGACGGCTGGGTGAAACCCCTGAATCAGTGGGGTCCATGGCCGGGCGGATCCATGCAGGAGGGGACAGGCTGGAAGCGCGCCCAGTGGTTGGAGTCCTCCCTGGCGTCGCAGGGCTACTGGAGTTACACGACGCGCTCGTTGCCGTGGGGCGAAAACCCGGAGGAGAACGGCGTTATCTTCTACAACAACGAAACGACAGTCCAGGGCAAGATCGCGCCGTGGAAACAGACGGCGGTGGGCTTCCAGCCGGCCACGCCGGGCACGGTCGCGGCCGGACAGCCATTCCTGCTGGGCACGCTGCGCAACAACAACCTCCCGATTTTCAACAACCTGGAACGAGGCACGGGCGGGAACCAGAAAACGCTGACCGATGTGGGCCCGCAGCGCTACTTCCACGGCAACCTGAACCTGCGCATCCAAGGCGACGGCTTCGCCATGCAGGGCATCGTCCCGTGGGACATCACCGAGACGCAGGACGACACACAAACCACGGTCGTTCCGCGCGCGGGCGGTGCCTACACCATCGTTGCCAACTCCGTGTGCGACACCAACCCTGACGGATCGGTGGCCGCCAATGGCAGCCGCCGTAGGATCCACGGCAAATTCACGGGACCCGCGCGCCTGTACAACCCGGACGGACGCGACTCCGACCAATGGCTGACAGGACGGACCGTGTGCGCCCAAAACGTCGGCGTCGGAAACGGAAACTACGACCTCTACAACAAGGGACAGCAGGGCCACATCAACCAGACCCTGGGCTGGACGGCCGCGCAACGCGCCGAAAGCGACTGGCCGGACGCCGTCGACATCTCGCTGCGCACCCCAGCCTCGAACGACACCGTCTCCATCTCAACCTCCACGCTGCCCGACACCGTGTGGGAAAAGAACGGCGTGCGCTACCGCATGACCATCTGGGGATTCACAAACAACGGTCGCAGCGCTTCGTGCCCCGCCGCGCCCCCGGCCGGCTCCACCCCCGTCACGTCCATGAGCACGCAAGAACTCAACATGACCTTCGCGTGCCTGTACGCCACCATCAACCAGGAACGCTACGTGCGCATCCACAAAGTCATCACCACCGACGACGGACGCACCTACACCACCCAACCCTCCGCCACCTTCACCTCCACCGCCACCCAGGACACCATCGACGCATCCACCGGCGCCACGGCCTCGTCCACAACCTCAAACGGAAGCACAGTATCCGGATGGGTCGGCAACGGCTCCCTCAGCCAGACGATCACCCCCACCGGGGTGGGCGCAGCCAACAAGGGATCCATGGCCTCGTACCAGGCGTTCCTCGTCGGACACTCAGACTTCACCGTCACCGAAACAGGCATGACCAGCACAGACGACCCCACCGAACAATGGGAACTGACGGACATCACCTGCGTCAACGGCGAGGGCGACGACGTGGACGTCACCATCAACAAAGCCACCAAATCCATCAACTTCGCGGGCGTGGGCGCCGCACACAGCGCAGCCGCCCAAATGATCGACTGCACCTACACGAACCACTCACGCCACGCATCCGTCAGCTTCCAAAACACGGTCGCCACCAACGGCGGCCTGACGGGCGCACTCACCTTCGACGTCGACTACAAAATCACCGCGTCCAACAAGGGAACCCTCAACAGCGACACGGGCACCGTCCAATTCGTGCCAAACTTCGCCTACGGCCTGACCATCAACTCCGTCATGATCGGCTCCAGCCAAGACGCCCTCGACTTGGGCACACCCGTATCCGCAGTCGGAGGACGCTACACGATCACCGGTTCCGAACCACTGCCCGCCAACACCACACGCGAATACTGGGTACGCGTCAACGTCACCCGCTCCGAGGCCGCAGGCGTCACCATCTCCAACTACATGTGTCGAAACGTCGGCGGCACACCCACCAGCGGGTACGGCATGTACGCCGATCTCTCCGTCGCCGCCAACCGCGACATCGACGGCGCGGCCAACAACAAAGCCTGCGGCTCCGTCCCCGTCCACACGCTCGTCATCGCGAAAGCCGGCCACCAGTACACGAACCTCCAGTGGCCTGAAATCAGCAACGAGTACATAGACGATCAAGGCAACGGACTCTACCCACTGTCCGGCTCCGAATTCGCGATCTACGACGTAGACCCGCGCGTGAGCGCTTCCGCCACACCCATCGTTTCGCTGAATTCAACCAACGTCGGCTACTCGCCCTACTACTGGAAGATCACCACCCTGGAAATGGGCAAGCAGTACTGGCTCGTCGAAACGAAGGCACCCGCCGGACACTCCCTGCTCCCCCAGCCGATCCCCTTCACGCTCACCTCCAGGTACCCCGACGGCTCCGGAACAAACGTGTCGATGGGTGCCGAAATGAGCAACCCATTGCGGTGGGCGAAAGCCGCCGTCCAGTCCTATAACTCCGACTTCGATAACAACTCGCCGAACTCACAGGGCATGATCGTTGACGGCCACTACCAGGCCTCAATCATCGTCGTTGACACGGAAATGCCGACCCTGCCCAAATCCGGCGGCCTGGGACTGTACCCGTACGTGGCGCTCGCGGCAGCCCTGCTTGCCTCCGCGCTGGCAACCCGCCGCGCGGCCCGCACGCGCGCCTGACGCCCGGCGTCCCCCGGGGTACCTGCCGCACCCCGCAATCCCGGAGCCGCCACGCCCGGGGTACCCGGAGCGCACGGCGATCCCGGGCCGCCACGCCCGGGGTACCCGTAGCGCACGGTGGCCAAGCGAGGCCGGGCCAAACCGGTCGCGCAGTGTCGCAAACGGGTGGGGAGCTTCGCACCTCCCCACCCGTTGCTCATCGCCCAGTCTTGCGACCGCAGTCAACCGGCGATCATTCCGTCGCCAGCGCCTCCGAGGGGCTGACCTTCGCGGCCCGGCGGCCGGGCAGCCAGGACGCGATCAGCGCGGACACGATGGCGACGACGCACACGCCGGCCAGCTGCAGCCACGGCACGCTCAGCACGGGAGTGGCTCCCTCGACAGGCAGGCTCATGACGCCGACCCACCCGAAGGCGACGCCCATGCCGACGCCGATGAGTGCACCCGTCAGTGACAGGAACAGCGCCTCGAGGGCGAGGAGGCCCTTCATCTGGCGTCGCGTCAGGCCGAGGGCCCGCAGCAGCCCGTTCTCGCGGGTGCGTTCGGCGACCGACAGGGACAGCGTGTTGGCCACGCCCACCAGCGACACCAGGACGGACACGCCCAGCAGCCCGACGAGGACGAGCATCAGCCGGTCGATGATCTTCGTGTACGTCTGGCGCTCCAGCGCGGAGCCGTTGACACTCAGGTGCGAGTCCTTGAGCAGCGCGGCCTGGACGGTCTCGGCGTCGGCCCCGTCGGCCATCTTGATGATGATTGCCTGACGCTCGGGCGAGGACGCGATGGATCGCAGGGTCTTCTCGGAGACCTGGGCCTCCCCGACGCTGCCCTTCTTGTCGTAGGTGGCGCTCAGGTCCACGCACGACTCGGCGCACAGGCGCAGCGTCTGCCCGGCCAGGGCCTCGTCGCCGACACGCACCTGGCCGTCGCCCATCTGCTTGACGGTCGAGTGGGTGACGCCCGTGTAGTCGGGTTCCCCGGTGATCATGACCGACGAGGCCGGGGCCTCGTCCCCCTCGTCGCTTCCCTCACCGGGGGCGTAGGCGGGCACGCCCGAGGTGGTCGTCAGGGTGCCGGGGGCGGAGTACTGGGCGACGGTGGCGGCGACGCCGTCGGTGGCCGCGATGGCGGCCTGCTGGTCGTCGGTGAGCGCCCCATCTGTGGACACCGCCATGAGGTCGAAGGGGCGCGCGTCGTTCACGGCGTTGGTGAGGGTGGTGCGCACGGATGCGGCGCCGACCATGATGGTGACGACGAGGGTCACGCCGATGATGATCGCGGTGCCGGTCGCGGAGGTGCGGCCGGGGTTGCGCATCGTGTTCTCGCGGGCCATGGCGGACAGGGTGCCTGGGAAGGCCGAGCCGAACGCGCGGGTGAGGGCGGGCAGCAGCACGGAGGCGACGAGCAGCGCGCCCAGGAGGGCCAGGAGCGACCCGCCGAAAGCCCCGAGGAATTTCGTGCCGCCGCTCGAGCGCCATGCGAGGGCCACAGCTCCGCATCCTGCCGCCGCGATGAGCGCGCCGATGATGAAGCGGACGGTGTGCTTCTTGCGGGCGGCGGCCCCGGCCTCGTTCACGGGGGCGAGGGCGGCGACGGGCGCGACGCGGGAGGCGGCGCGGGCCGGGAAGACGCCGACCAGGGTCGTGAACAGGGTGGCACCCACCCACGTGAGGCCCAGCTGCCAGATGGAGGCCCCCGCCAGCGCCGCGACGACACTAGAGGACAGGCCGGTGCCCGCCTCCGCGAGCGCGCCAATCAGCCAGCCGGCCGCGACGCCAATCGCGGACGAGATCGCTCCGATCGCGAGGGCCTCGCGGGTCACGAGCGAGCGGACCTGTCGCCTGGTTGCTCCCAGCGTGCGCAGCAGCGCCAGTTCGCGGGTGCGCTGCGTGAGTACCACGCGGAATGTCGAGGAGACGACGATAGAGGCCACGAGCGCCGCGATCGCCGGGAAGATCAGCATGATTCCCATCGTCATGGATGCCCCCAGTCGCGCCTGGGCCAGGTCGTCCTGGATCGCCTGGTGCACGCTGGTCACGCTCACGCCCGAGATGCCGCTGAGCGCGGAGTTTGCTGTTGCCACCCACTCGTCCTGGGTGGCGCTGGGAGGGTTTTCGTTGCTGTCCGTATCAACCCCGGACGTCGCGACGATGAACTTCCCGGAGGCGGTCGTTCCAAAGATCGCAGAAAAGCCGCCGTCGGTCACGTAGCTGGCGGGCACGCCCATGCTGATCGTGTTCGAGCGCGTGGTGCCGACGATCGTGAGGGTGCGGTAGTCACCCTCGGCGAATCCGGCTCGCACGCGGACGGTGTCGCCGACCTTCAGCGAGAGGGCCGAGGCCGTGTGCTCCGGGATGGTGATCTGATCGTCGGCGGTCGGGGCGGTTCCGGCGCTCAGGTCGAGGTCGGCAAAGGGCTTGGGGGCCAGCGGCGACACATACAGGCCGGCGCGCGTCGCGTCGGTCTGGGCGTCAGCGGGCCACTGGGCCATGTGCTTGATGGCGGTGACGCCGCTGGTTGCACTCAGGGTCTTTTCGGCGTTCTCGATGGCGCCTTCGGGGGCGTCGTCGTTTTGGGAGACCACTATCGTGCCGCCGCGGTACTGACTGTAGACGCTAGAGGTCAGGCCCGAGGTCATCGCCGTCATGACGATGAGGGTGATGACGATGAAAGCCGTAGAGATGGCGACGGCCAGGCCCGTGGAGATGTAACGGCGGCCGTGGGAGCGCAGGTTGGCGCTCAGGAGCGAGTTTGTTGCAGACATGAGGTGAGCCTTGGGAGTGTGGGGACACGAGCCTTGTCCGTTTGGAATATGCGCACTCTCGCAGGAGCGCTGTCGTGCGGGTACGCGCTTGGTGGCGCGCACGTGGGTTCCTCGGACGGCACGCTTGTTCATCGGAGTGCGGAGGTCAGAGTGTCGGCGGTGATGTCGCGCAGGTCGGAGACGATGCGGCCGTCTCGGCACACGAGGACGCGGTCCGCGTAGGCGGCGGTGGAGGTGTCGTGGGTGACCATGATGACGCTCTGGCTGAGTTCGTCGACGGCGCGGCGCAGCAGGTCCATGACCTCGTCGGTGGAGTGGGAGTCGAGGTTGCCGGTGGGCTCGTCGGCGACGATGACGGCGGGGCGGCTCATGAGGGCTCGGGCGACGGCGACGCGCTGCTGCTGGCCGCCGGACATTTCGGACGGGCGGTGGCTCAGGCGGTTCGCGATGCCCAGGGAGCCAACGATGAGGTCGAACCATTCCTTCTCGGGGGCTTTGCCTGCCAGGCGCATGGGCAGGAGGATGTTGGCGCGCGCGTCCAGGGTGGGCACCAGGTTGAAGGACTGGAACACGAAGCCGATGCGGTCGCGGCGCAGCTTGGTCAGCGCAGTGTCTTTCAGGGCGGTGATGTCGGTGTCTTCGACGAAGACGTGCCCGGAGGTGGGGGCGTCGAGGCCGGCGAGGATGTGCATCATCGTGGACTTGCCGGAGCCGGAGGGGCCCATGATGGCGGTGAATTCGCCGGCGCCGAAGCCGACGCTCACGTCGTCGAGGGCGCGCACCTGCGCGTCGCCGCTTCCGTAGATCTTGGAGACGCCCTGGAGTCGGACGATGGACGAGGCCGGGGCCTGTGCGGCCGCAGGGGCCGTGATTGTTGTGTTCGTGTTCATGCATCCATCGTGCGCCTGCGGCGCGCGTCACCGCTACGGAGGTTTCCCCTGATTCGCCCCCGAGGCCACCCTGGGTGGCCTCGGGGTTCGCTCCGCGGTGTTCCGTGGTCCCTACGGAGTGGCCTGCAGGGCCACGACACATCTCCCCACCACAAAAGTCGCACGTAATTCGATTGCATGAACTTTCAACAAAGCCCAGAAACGTTGCAATTC
>NZ_CAUTSL010000006.1:0-68361 GCF_963540955.1 Actinomyces bouchesdurhonensis | reverse complement strand
CTCCAAACAGCATCACCGCTACACGAAAATTGCTTACACCCTATGACACCGCCCATTTTCAGCACACGCAGCAACTATGAATCAGTTGAGAACTGAATCAATATCATTGACCATTAGTCGCAAGAGATCACCTTTACGAAGCCCCCGCTTCATTCCCATATCTCTCCGCAACTGAACCATAACCTTTTCCATCCCGAATAGATTCTGGAGCGGATCACCTGAGGAGTTTGACGAAGCTGTTCGCCAATTCCCCCAAGCCTGAATAGCTTTCGATGAGCCCCAGAGCGTTAACTCCTTGTTAAATTGCGTCAGAATTTCTGCGAGCTCATAATCTGCCATAGTCTTCCCTTTTGAAGCGGCTGCCTGAAAATCATAGACCAAAGAAATAAGCCTCATATATGGCTCTTCACGATGCACACGAATATACTCATTCTTTTTCATAATCGAGTTCACTATTGTGTTCCCAAGAAAAGACACCGCAGACACAGCACCAGTTATCAATGCAACAATGATAGCCGAATCAAGACTCGACAGCGAACTAAAGAATACACTAAAAGCCGGCCCAAGCTTCAGGAGAGAAAAGTAAATGAGACCAACAATCGCAGCGAGAAAAAATAGCAGATAAAAAACCAAGGGATAGTTTGTCCCGTCGTTGCTTTCAGCTTATTTTCCGACTGCGATTGTCCGGTCATTGCGCCGTCACTCCCACTCGATGGTGGCCGGGGGCTTGGAGGTCACGTCGAGGACGACGCGGTTGACCTCGGGCACCGAGTTGGTGATGCGCGTGGAGATGCGGGCCAGGACGTCGTAGGGCAGGCGCGTCCAGTCGGCCGTCATCGCGTCCTCGGAGGACACGGGGCGCAGCACGATCGGGTGGCCGTAGGTGCGGCCATCACCCTGGACGCCCACGGAACGAACGTCGGCGAGCAGGACGACCGGGCACTGCCAGATCTCCTGATCCAGGCCGGCCGCCGTGAGCTCCTCGCGGGCGATCAGGTCCGCGGCGCGCAGGATGTCCAGGCGCTCGCGCGTGACCTCGCCGATGATGCGGATGCCCAGGCCGGGGCCCGGGAAAGGCTGACGGTTCACCAGGTAGTCGGGCAGGCCCAGCTCGCGACCGACCGCGCGCACCTCGTCCTTGAAGAGGGTACGCAGGGGCTCGACCAGCTCGAAGGTCATATCCTCAGGCAGGCCGCCCACGTTGTGGTGACTCTTGATGTTGGCCGCGCCCTCGCCGCCGCCGGACTCAACGACGTCGGGGTACAGGGTGCCCTGGACGAGGAACTTCACCTCGCCACCGGCGGCGCCGACCTCTTCGATGACCTGCTTCTGGGCGGCCTCGAAGGAGCGGATGAACTCGCGGCCGATGATCTTACGCTTCGCCTCGGGCTCGGTGACGCCGGCCAGGGCGGACAGGAAACGCTCGGACTCGTCGCACGTGATGACGCGGATGCCCATGCCGCGCGCGTAGTCGTTCTCCACCTGCTCACGCTCGCCCGCGCGCAGCAGGCCATGATCGATGAAGAAACAGGTCAGCTGGTCGCCCACAGCCTTGTGCACGAGGGCCGCGGCCACGGAGGAGTCCACGCCGCCAGACAGGGCGCAGATGACCTGCGCATCGCCGACCTGCTCACGGATCTTCGCAACCTGCTCGTCCACGATGGACCCGGCGGTCCACGCGGGTGTGATCCCCGCACCCTCGTACAGGAAGTTCTTCAGCGCATCCTGGCCGAACTGGGAGTGGCCTACCTCGGGGTGCCACTGCAGGCCGTAGAGGCGACGCTCGCTACATTCGAAAGCAGCGACCGGAGTCTCAGCGGTGGAGGCCGTGACGACGAAACCCTCGGGCGCGCCCTGGACGGCGTCACCGTGGCTCATCCACACGACCTGATCGTCGGGCGTTCCAGCAAACAGACAGGAATCACCGGACACAGTGGCGTCAGTGTGCCCGTACTCGCGGGTGCCCGTGCGCCCCACGGCGCCACCCAGGGCGTGCGCCATCGTCTGGAAGCCGTAGCAGATACCCAGGACGGGCACGCCGGCCTCGAAAATCGCGGGATCGACGGAGGGCGCACCCTCCTCGTACACTGAGGACGGGCCGCCGGACAGGATGATGGCTGCCGGCTCCTTAGCGAGCATGTCCGCCACGCTCATCGTGTGAGGGACAATCTCAGAGTAGACGTTGGCCTCGCGCACGCGGCGCGCAATCAACTGGGCATACTGTGCGCCGAAGTCGACGACGAGGACGGGATGCATGTCAGTAGCGTTCACCCTCCCATGCTACCCGCGCTCACCCCGCGCCGTCGCGCACCATCGCGCATGTCACCGCGCATTTGTCCGCGGATACGGGGCCGGCCCCGCCCCACATGGGAACGAGGCCGACTCACCTCACGCTGGAACGCGCGGCTCAGCGGAAGATCGAACGCAGCACCGGGAAGAGCCCGGCGGCGACGGCGGCCTTGATCAGGTCGCCGACAATGAAGGGCACGAAACCCTTGGCCAGCCCCTGCGCAACCGTCATGTGCGCGAAAGGAATCATCCAGGCCAGACCCGCGATGTACACGGAGAAGAGGGAGACGAGGGCGGTCGGCGCCATGGTGAGCACGCGACGATCGGCGCCGCGCTGGGCGGCCGCTCCTGCGATCGCGGCGACCAAGAGGTAGCCGAGGATGTAGCCGAAAGACGCAAAGGCCCAACCGACGTTCGTGCCCGTGAAGACCGGAGCGCCCGCAATGCCGAGCAAGGCGTAGGCGGCGACGGAGACGAGGCCTCGGCGGGCGCCCAGGGTCGCGCCCACGGACAGGGCGCCGAGGGTACCCAGCGAGACGGGCACCGGTGTGAAAGGCAGCGGAACCGAGATACGGGCCAAGACGATCATAGCGATCGTGCCAGCGGCGACGAGCGCGATCTCGCGGACGATCGTGCCGCCGAACCGGTCGGCGAGGACGCGGTTCTGACGAGTGGAGATGGCAGGTGCGGCGGTCAGCGTGGACATACGAAACCTTTCGACGGGACCAACGGCCTTTAATTCAATAATTGAACGATATGTTGTTGCTGCTGCCCTGTCAAGCACACCCAAGCACATCACAGGGGGCGAGCGCCACACCGGCGCCCGCCCCCCCGGAACCCACGAACAGGAATGATCAGTGCGCGAAGTGACGCGTGCCCGTCAGGTACATCGTGATGCCCGCGGCGTTCGCAGCGTCAATCGACTCCTGGTCACGCACGGAACCACCGGGCTGGACGACCGCCTTCACGCCCGCGTCGATGAGCACCTGCAGACCATCGGCGAAGGGGAAGAACGCATCCGACGCGGCGACCGCACCGATGGAACGCTGCTCAGGAGCCTCGGCCACAACCTCGGAGGCGCGAGCGCCACCCGCGCTGTCCACGTTGGAGGCCGCCGCGTCACCCGTCGAGCGCGAACCCAGCGTATTCGCGCGCTCGACCGCCAGCTTGCACGAGTCCACGCGGTTCACCTGGCCCATGCCCACGCCCACCGAGGCGCCGTCCTTGACCAGCAGGATCGCGTTCGAGCGCACCGCGCGCACCGTGCGCCACGCGAACTCCAGATCCGCCAGCGTCGCCTCGTCGGCGGGAGCGCCGGCCGCAAGCGTCCATTTCTCCGGGGAATCGCCGGGCGCGTCAATATCGTCGCGCTCCTGGACCAACAGGCCGCCGCTGATCTGCTTGAACTCGTACGAGCCGCGAGCCGGGGGCTCAACCTGCAGGACGCGCAGGTTCTTCTTCGCGCTCAGCACCTCGAGCGCGCCCTCCTCGTAATCGGGCGCCAGCACGACCTCGGTGAAGATCGGGACGATCTGGCGGGCCAGCTCCACGCTCACCGGACGGTTCACGGCGATCACGCCGCCGAACGCCGACACCGGGTCGCAGGCGTGCGCGAGGCGGTGCGCCTCGGCCACGTCGTCCGCCACCGCAATGCCGCAGGGGTTCGCGTGCTTGATGATCGCCACGCACGGACGCTCGTGATCGTAGGCGGCGCGCAGGGCCGCATCGCCGTCCGTGTAGTTGTTGTAGCTCATGGCCTTGCCATGCAGCTGGCGCGCGTTCGCGATACCCGGCGCCAAGGCCTCGTCGTCGGCCCCCTCATCCTCGAAGGACTCGTCGATCTCGCGGTACACGGCCGCGCCCTGATGCGGGTTCTCGCCGTAGCGCAGCGACTCCACGCGCTCGAACGCGTCAGCCACAAACACGGGCATGCCGAAGGCCTGCCCCTCCTCGGGAGCCTCCACCACGTAGTCTTCCTCGGCCTGGTAGCCCAGAGACTCCAAGAACGCGGCATCGGAAGCATCCAAATGAGACTCGGCGGCCTCGTCAAGGGTCTCGCGCACATCCCCACAATCCAGCTGATCGGCAAACCATCCGGCGATCGCCAGATCGTAAGTCGCCGTATGCGCGAAAGCCTCGGCCGCCAGCTCGCGGCGCTGCTCAAGAGTGAACCCCTCCCCCGCCACAGCCCCCGCCACATCCGCGTAACGCTCCGGGGAGGTCACGACCGCGACCGACGGGTGATTCTTCGCGGCCGCGCGCACCATGGACGGGCCACCGATGTCAATCTGCTCGACGCACTCATCGAAAGAAGCACCCGACGCAACCGTGTCCTGGAACGGGTACAGGTTGCACACGACCAGGTCGAACGCCTTGATACCCAGCTGCGCGATCTGCTCGCGATGCGCAGCCTTACGCTGATCGGCCAGAATACCGGAATGAATAAAGGGATGCAGAGTCTTCACACGCCCCTCCAACACCTCCGGGAAACCAGTCACGTCCTCAACCGGGGTCACAGCCACGCCAGCAGCGGCAATACGCGCGGCCGTCGAACCCGTGGAGACAATCTCCACGCCGGCCTCGCCCAGCGCACGCGCCAGTTCCTCCAGCCCCGTCTTGTCATACACAGAAAACAGGGCCCGCTTAATCGGGCGCACGTCAATGGGTTCTAGATTGTCCAAGGAGACGGACATAGTTCCTCCAGGTCGAGAGCCAAACCCCGGCGCCCAGGCGGGCGACGCCACGCGGGACATGCAGCCGCTCCCCGGTGGTAATCCACCCTCGCCAGTCACGGCACCTCCAGTTTAGTTCAGGCCACAGCCCACGTCAGCCGCCCGCAGGGGTCGACCGCGTCACGATCACCCCCCAACGCGGCACGCCTCACGCACCACCCTGGTCCCGATCGCCCGCCAGTGCCTCGCCTGACTCCTTCACGCCCTCGCCCACGCCCCCCTGCGCGGATTCGGCGCCCAACCCCACCGGCTCCTCCCCAGCCTCGGCGCCCGCGGTTGTGTCCCCCGTCGCCGCGGGCGCGGAAGCCTCAGCCCAAGCCTCGTCCGCGCCAGACGCGGAGTCACGCTCCTCCCGATCAATCAACGAGGCCGTGGCAGCCTCACGAGACAAACGCTCCGCGCGACGCCGCCGCAAAGCCTCCCCCTCACTGCGCACGCGGCCAGCACCCTGCCCCACGAGCGCACGCGTCGTCGGATGCGTCGCCAACGCCACCAACGTCGCCGGCAACGCAACCTCCAAGCACAACGCCAACGTCACCCACCCGACACGTGGACCCATCGACGCCAGACGCACCGAACCCAGACTCATCGTCGCACTCCACATCCACAGCGCAACCACCAAAGCGAACACACACGAAGCCAACACCCCCTGCGCGCACTGATGCAGCACATGCGAACGCCGGAAAACACGCGACGACACCACACCAAGCACCACGCCAAGCGCAACCGGAACCAACAGCACCCAGTTACCAGGCGCCGTCTGCGCAACCGCACCCAACAGCGGAATCGGCGGAATCGGGCCAGGACCAACCACCGTCGGCGAATGCAACGAATCCGTCGCCGTCATAAAGCCCACGCCCGACCACCAAGCCGCAGCCCACGCCATCACAGTGGGCGCAAAACACACCTGCACGCCAACAATAAACGCACTATCCACCCCAGACGACGCCCCCAACAGCTCCTGAATGCCACCCATCCGATCCCAACCGGCCACAAGCGCGACCACAGCCGCCACCGACGACGCCACGACCGTCGCCGCCGCAAACAGGCCACCCATTTTAAAACCGCCGGAAATCCAATGCTGCATCGCGGGCGCATCACTGTCACGCGAAAAACTGGAAGCGATAAACCAAAGAGAACCGACCAAAGGGATAAGAACCGCGCCAACCGTACCCGTCCACCACTGAGAATGCGAGCCAGAAGCACCCGAGAGAAACCACGACGTGAACAGGAAACCCGGAACCGCAAAAAGCGCGGACGAGCGAGGAAAACCCGCCGTCGTTCGCAACAGTAAACGCAGGAGAACAACGAGGAACACACCAACCAGGGTGGGAATTGCCCGATAGTGCACTCCCTGGACCACCGAAGTACCACCCACAACAGCGACCCACAGGTCACCGCCCAAACCAAGCGCGTCGCGCGGAGTCGTGTCATTCATCCACGTGTTCGAACGCAGCGACAGGTAGGCAAGCATCGTCAGAACCGTGGTCAACGCCCAGCCCGCAAAAGCCGCCTCCAGACCGGCCAAGACACCACGCGCCCATCCCTTGGGGACAGCAACGCGAATAGTCGCACGGTCCGCCACGTACGTGGTCGTTGTCCGCCGAGGACTCGGTACTTCTCTGATACGCTCGCTCACAAGCCCATAGTGACAGAATCAGCCCGGGGCCGCGACACTGCGCGCCGACCCCGAGCCGATTAGAGCTGTGACGTTATCGAGAGAGAATCTCGCGCGCAATCTGCGCCGTCTGCGAGGGAGTGCGACCCACGCGCACGCCCACGGCCTCGAGCGCCTCCGCCTTCGCCGCCGCCGTACCCGACGAACCCGACACAATCGCGCCCGCATGCCCCATCGTCTTACCCTCCGGAGCGGTGAATCCCGCAATGTAAGCGACGACAGGCTTCGTCATATTCTCCTGAATCCACGCGGCCGCGCGCTCCTCAGCATCACCGCCAATCTCACCAATCATGACGACAAGATCAGTGTCCGGATCAGCCTCAAAAGCAGCAAGCGCATCAATGTGGGTAGTGCCCACAACCGGGTCACCACCAATACCCAAGCACGTCGTGAAACCAAAGTCGCGCAGCTCGTACATGAGCTGGTACGTCAACGTGCCCGACTTCGAGACCAGACCCAAGCGGCCCGGGCCCGTAATGTCCGCTGGGGTGATACCCAGGTTCGCCTGCCCGGGCGAGATGATGCCGGGGCAGTTCGGGCCGATCAGGCGCACTCCCGCCGCGAGCGCACGCTCGACGACGATCGTGGAATCGTGCACGGGGATGCCCTCGGTGATAAGGACAATCGTCTCGATGCCCGCCTCGATGGCTTCCAGGGCGGCGCCCTTCGCAAAGGCCGGGGGCACAAAGATGACAGACGCGTTCGCGCCGGTGGCCTCACGAGCCTCGGCGACCGTACCGAAGACAGGGATCTCGACCTGGCCATCGGTGATCCGACCGGCGCCGGGGCCGTAGCCCTGCACGTCGAAAGTCACGGTCGTGCCCGCCTTACGGGGATTCGTGCCGCCCACGATGGTCGTGCCGGCGCTAAGCATACGCTGGGTATGCTTGCGCCCCTCGGCACCGGTCATACCCTGGACGATGACCCGGGTGTCAGCGTTGACGAAGATAGTCATGAGTGTTCTCCTGCGATTCTCGGGTCGTTACTTCGACGGCGCCTGGGCTGCGAGCTTAGCCGCGAGTCGGGCCGCCCCATCCATCGTTTCTTCCAAGTGGACGAGGGGGTGGGCAGCCTGCTCAAGAATCGCGCGCCCCTCCTCAACCTTATTTCCGTCGAGACGCACGACCAGCTGCTTCGAAGCCGCGTCGCCCAGCGTCTCGAGCGCGCCGACAATACCGCGGGCGACCTGGTCGCAGGCGGTGATGCCTCCAAAAACGTTGACAAACACGGAACGCACCTGCTCGTCTCCGAGGATAATACCCAGTCCCTTCGCCATGACCTCAGCCGAGGCGCCGCCGCCGATGTCCAGGAAGTTAGCGGGCTTCATGCCACCAAACTCCTCGCCAGCCATCGCGACCACGTCGAGCGTCGACATGACCAGGCCCGCCCCGTTACCAATGATGCCGACCTGGCCCTCCAGGCGCACATAGTTGAGCCCCGCTGCCTTCGCAGCAGCCTCACGCGGATCCTGCGCCGCCCGATCCACAAGCCCGGCGTGGTCAGGGTGACGGAAACGAGCGTTGTCATCGAGAGTCACCTTGCCATCCACCGCCCACACGGAACCATCCGGGCTGGAGACCAACGGGTTGACCTCAACCAAGGTCGCATCCTCGTCGCGGTAGACACCCCACAACGTTTCGAAGACAGGGGCAATCGCCTGCGCCGTTGCCTCGTCAAAACCCGCCTCCTTCGCGATGCGGCGCGCGACCGCAGCATCGATGCCGACGACCGGGTCCAGGGGCACGCGGGCCAGGGCCTCGGGGCGTTCCTTCGCGAGGGCCTCGATGTCCATGCCGCCCTCGCGCGAGCACATTGCCAGGTGGCGGCGGTTCGAGCGGTCCAGGAGGATCGAGAAGTAGTATTCAGCGGCGATGTCCGCGCCGGACGCGATCATGACCTTCTTAACGATGTGACCCTTAATGTCGAGGCCAAGGATCGCCTGAGCCTTGTCGTATGCTTCGTCGGCGGTGTGGGCGAGCCTGACGCCGCCAGCCTTACCGCGACCGCCCGTCTTCACCTGAGCCTTGACAACCAGCAGTGACGCACCCTGCTCCAGGAGTTCGCGCGCACCCTCGCGCGCCTCTTCGGGGGTTGACGCCAGGCGGTAGTCCAGCACGGGCACGCCATGCTCCCTGAACATCTGCCGGGCCTGGTACTCGTAAAGATCCACCTTATTCCCTCCGTTGAACGTGGTGTGGTCAGCGCAATAATTCTAACGTGCGACCGGCGCGAACGCGCCATTTCCTCCCATTATCAAGGCTTGTCACGACCTTGACCGGAACGCGATTTCCCTTTGTCAATACTTTGCTTTGCGGGGTGTGTTGCGGCGTGTGTTGCGGCGTGTGTTGCGGGGTGTATTCCGGGCGTCGTCGGTGCGGATTGTTGGCGTCGTCGGTGCGAGCAGCATGTTGCGACCCCGGACGCCGAGTACTTCTCGACGAAACATGACTGCACGCGCTACAGGTCCTTCAGTGCCGATCGAATACTGATGTCACTCCCGCATACGCACAACCCAATGCGAGGAGTCGCTACCCGCGTTGCGCACAACCCGATAGGTGGCGGCCTAGACCCTTTGATGCGCACGTTAACCCGATAGGTGGTGGTCTAGGCGGGCTGCCCACCACGCCACCAATAGGGTTTAGCTGCGTATTGAAGGGTTAACACTGCCAAGTCCTGATCCAGACAAATTTCGCACGTAATTTCCCTCGGTCATTTTTCGAGACCACCCGAAAACGTTGCAATTCCAACGATGCGGATTCAAGAATTGAACTACTCACAGGGGAATTACGTGCGACATTGCTGTGCGACGGGCGGGCCGGGGCGACCGCAGCGACGAGGAGTAGTGGGACGCCCGTAAGCACAAGCCGCACTGGTGCGGAGTGCGCCGGAGGGCCCGGAGGACCTGGCCGCGGTACCGGTGGGCGATAGAGGTCCCGGCCCAGACAAATTTCGCACGTAATTTCCCTCGGTCATTTTTCGAGACCACCCGAAAACGTTGCAATTCCAACGATGCGGATTCAAGAATTGAACTACTCACAGGGGAATTACGTGCGAAATTGCTGATTGACAGCCACAACTGGGCCACAAGCAACAAAACGCAGGAAGGCGCCGCCCGGCACGCAGCAGCCCGGCCCCAAGGCTGGACCCGACGGCGCCCGGCACACACAGCAGCCCGGCCCCAAGGCTGGACCCGCCGCCCGCCACCCAGCGGCCCAGCCCCAAGGCTGGACCCGACGGCGCCCGGCACACCAGCGGGGCCACAAGCAGACCGAGCAGCGCTGGGAATTAGCTCGGACAAGCTACGAAATCTTCTCCATCGGGGCCATGCGCACGAGGAGACGCTTCTCAGCCATGCCGAAGCGGATGCGAGCCACGGTGCGCGGCCCCTCCCCCTCGACGCCGGTGACGGTGCCAGCCCCCAAAGTCGCGTGCTTGACGCGGTCCCCGACCTTGAGGACGAGGACAGGCCTGTCGTCGTCGGACCCCGCGTTAGGGGGGACACCCATGCGAGTGACCTTGCGTGCAACTGACGGCCGTGTGCCGCCACTGCGCGCGCCGCCACGCCCGGCCCCAAAAGCTCCGGCGTCGCGCTCGCCCCACGGGTCGCGCCCCGAACCGCGCGAGCGCCCGTAAGAGCCCGACCCATAGGACTCGGAGCCGTACGACCCGGACCCGTAGGATCCGCCGTAGGAGGCGCGCATGCGCTCACCTGATGTGGAGGCGCGGCGCACGTCGAGCAGCTCGGCGGGGATGTCGTCAAGGAAACGCGAGGGCGGCATCTCCTGCGGAGTCCCCCAGGCGCTGCGCACGGCGGCGCGCGTCAGGTAGAGGCGCTCGCGCGCGCGCGTGATCGCCACGTACGCCAGGCGGCGTTCCTCCTCCAGCTCACTCTCGTCGCCGAGGCTGCGCTGGTGCGGGAAGGTGCCGTCCTCCATGCCGGTGACGAACACGGCCGGGAATTCGAGGCCCTTCGCGGTGTGGACGGTCATGAGGGTGACCTGCCCGCCGCGCTCACCCTCCGCGGGCACCTGGTCCGAGTCGGCGACGAGGGCGACGCGTTCGAGGAAGTCCGCGAGCGTTGCGCCGGGCGCGTCGGCCGCGAAGGCACCGGCGACCGAGTGCAGTTCCGCCAGGTTTTCCACGCGCGAGGCGTCCTGCGGATCCTCGCTGCGGCGCAGCTCCGCCAGGTAGCCGGTGCGGTCGAGGACCTCTTCGAGGATGTCGGCCTGGGATGCGCCGCGCGACTCGGCGGTTCGCAGCGTCTCGATGAGCCCCCAGAAGGCGGCCGCGGACTTCGCTGCGCGCGCGGTGATGCCCAGGACCTCGGGCGCCATCTCGGGCGTGCTCTCGGAGGAGACGGGGGACGAGGCCGGGGCCGCAGCCTCGCGCGCATCTGCACCGTCGCGCGCATCCGCAGCCTCGCGCGCATCTGCACCGTCGCGAGCACCCGGGTTCTCCCCCGCCGCACCGCCCGAGGAAACGGAAACGGAAGAATCAGCCGAGGCCTCGTCTGAGGAAGCGGAACGGGCCAGCGCGTCGACGTCGATCCCCTCGCCCTCGCCGGCGGGACGCCCGGCACGTAGCCACAGGTGACGCAGGGCCGCGCCAAACGAGATGCCGTGGTGGGCGGCGTGCGCGGCGATGGCCTCCTCGGCCTTCGCGCCGATGCCGCGCTTGGGGACGTTGAGGACGCGGCGGGCGGCGACCGTGTCGTCGGGGTTGGAGATGACCTGCAGGTAGGCCAGCGCGTCCTTGATTTCGCGGCGCTCGTAGAAGCGGGTGCCGCCGACGACGCGGTACGGGATGCCCTGGCGCACGAGGAGCTCTTCGAGCGCGCGTGACTGCGCGTTCGTGCGGTAGAAGATGGCGATGTCGCCCCACTCGACGCCCAAGTCCGCGAGGCGGTCGATCTCGCCGACGACGAAGCGGGCCTCGTCGTGCTCGGAATCCGCGGCGTCCAGGGTGATGAGCGCGCCGTCGCCCGAGGCCGTCCACAGGTTTTTCGCGCGCCGCCCCGCGTTGCGGGCGATGACGGCGTTCGCAGCTGAGAGGATGTTCTGCGTCGAACGATAGTTCTGCTCCAGCAAAATGGTGCGAGCGCCCGTGAAGTCGCGCTCGAACTCCTCGATATTGCGGATCGTCGCGCCGCGGAAGGCATAGATCGACTGGTCGGAGTCACCGACGACCGTCAGCTCCGCGGGCGTCACCCCATCGGAGCCGTCCCCCACGAGGGCGCGCACGAGGACGTACTGCGCGTGGTTCGTGTCCTGATACTCGTCGACCAGGATGTGGCGGAAGCGCCGGTGGTAATGCTCGGCGATCAGCGGATTCTCGCGCAACAACTCGACCGTGCGCATGATGAGGTCGTCGAAATCCAGCGCGTTCGAGGCGCGCATGCGTTTGTCGTACTCGACGTAGGCGTCCGCGACGATACGCGAGACCGGATCCTTGCCCGCCAGCTCCGCGTACCGCGCCGGGCCGATCAGCTCGTTCTTCGCGTCCGAAATGCGCGCCGCCACCATCTTCGGGGTGAAGCGCTTAATGTCCACGTCCTGGGCTTTGAGGACCATCTGGATGAGACGCTGGGAATCCTGCGCGTCGTAGATCGTGAACGACGAGGACAGGCCCGCCGCCTCGTGCTCGTAGCGCAGCAGGCGCACGCACGCCGAGTGGAATGTCGACACCCACATGCGGCGCGCGTCGTCCCCCACGAGGGTGCCTGCGCGCTCGCGCATCTCGGCGGCCGCCTTGTTCGTGAAGGTGATCGCCAGAATCTCCCCAGCCCGCGCGCGTCCCGTGGCCAGCAGGTAGGCGATACGGTGCGTGAGCACGCGCGTCTTGCCGGAGCCCGCGCCCGCCAGGATCAGCAGCGGCGAGCCCGCGTGGGTGACGGCCTCGCGCTGGCGGTCGTTGAGGCCGCGCGTGAGCGACTCGGGGTCCACGCCGGGGCGGGGTTCGCCCCACGCGGGCGCGGACGAGGCCGGGGCCGCCCCCCACGCGGAGGCCTCCCCCGAGCCCCCACCGGGGACCGCAATATCGGGCCAGCCGCCGTCGTAGTCGGCGCCCAGCGCATCCTCCACGTCGAAGGCGGGCACCTCCGGCGGCACGTAGTCGTCCTGGCGGCCTCCATCGGGGCCGATCAGGAAACCAAGGTCAGGCAAAGAAGTCGCGTCACTCATCGCCTCCAAGCCTAAACCGCACCACCCTCAGCTGCGACCCCCGCCCCGGGTGGCGCGAGCCACGGGCGCCCCGGCCTCGTCGATGTGATTACTTCTTGCGGTACAGCGACTTGGTCGCGTACACCGGCTCCGTGGTGACCTGGATGTCCAGGGAACGGAAGATACCCTCGTCCACGGGGCCCAGGATGACGGACTCGTGTACGTCGCAGCCACGCAGGGCGCCCAGCTGGTCGAGGGCGCGGCGTGCGTTTTCATCACCGTTGGCGGACACGGCCAGGGCGATGAGGACCTCGTCGGTGTGCAGGCGCGGGTTACGCGACCCCAAGTCGTGTGTCTTCAAGCGCTGGATCGGCTCGATCGACTGCGGGGCCAGGAGCTGGACCTCGTCGGGCAGGCCCGCGAGTTTCTTCAATGCGTTGAGCAGCATCGCCGACGAGCACCCCAGCAGCGCCGACGTCTTACCCGTGACGATCTGGCCGTCGGGTAGCTCGATCGCGGCCGCAGGCTGGCCAGTGGCTTCGGCGAGTTCCAGGGCCGGGCGCACAACCGGTCGGTCCATGCGGCCCACGCCCACGCGGCTCATGAGCAAAGAGATGCGCGAGGACTGAACCGGCTCACTCATCTCCTTCTTCTCTGTCACGAGGGCCTTGTAGTAGCGGCGGATGATCTCCTGGCGCGAAGCCTCCTTGCAGGCCTCGTCGTCGACGATGCAGCGGCCCGCCATATTGACGCCCATGTCAGTCGGACTCTGATACGGGGAAGAACCGAGAATCTTCTCAAACAGGCGGCTGAGCACCGGGAAAATCTCGACGTCGCGGTTGTAGTTAACCGTCTTAACCCCGTACGCCTCCAAGTGGAAGGGGTCGATCATGTTGACGTCGTCCAGGTCAGCGGTGGCCGCCTCGTAGGCGATGTTCACCGGGTGATCCAGCGCAATGTTCCAGATCGGGAAGGTCTCCCACTTCGCGTAGCCCGACTCGATACCGCGCTTGTGGTCATGGTAGAGCTGCGACAGGCAGGTCGCCATCTTGCCGGAACCCGGGCCGGGCGCCGTCACGACCACAAGATTGCGGCTGGTCTGAATGTACTCGTTCGCGCCGTAACCCTGATCCGACACGATGCGCTCCACGTCAGACGGGTAGCCAGGAATCGGGAAGTGACGATAGACGCGAATACCGAGCTTCTCGAAACGTTCCTTGACCTCAGCAGCGGACCTATTGTCGTCAGTCCACTGGGTGATGACAACGGAACCGACGAACAGGCCACGCTCATGCAGCTGGTCGATCTGACGAAGCACCTCATCGTCGTAGGTGGTACCCACGTCAGCGCGGACCTTGCGGCGGGCAAAATCCTTGGCGTTCACCGCGACAATGATTTCAACCTCGTCGGCCAGTTCGCGCAGCATCCGCACCTTGTTGTCGGGCGTGAAACCGGGCAGGACACGCGAAGCGTGCATGTCGTCGATCAGTTTTCCGCCGAACTCCAAATACAGCTTTCCGCCGAACTCGCCGCGACGGCGGGCAATGTGTCGAGACTGCATCTCGACGTAACGATCACTGTCAAAACCGATGCGGTGCATGCATCCTCCGAGGTCGCAAACATGAGACGAGCCGCCCATCGTGGGCGGTCAGGCGCATTTGCGCCCTCGGAATTCCATTGTAGGTACACTGGGCGCGGGCGCATGCTTCGGCACGCAAAAGCCGCGTGACCTCACACAATGTGGCGCTGCATGGCCCAGCGCGTCAGCTCATTACGGTTGGAGAGCTGGAGCTTACGCAGGACCGCGCTCACATGAGTCTCTACCGTCTTGATGGAAATAAACAGGTCGTGGGCGACCTCCTTGTAGGTGTATCCGCGGGCAATGAGGCGCATGACTTCCTGCTCGCGGGCCGAGAGCAGATCGAGTTCACTGTCGGTCGTCGACACTTCTCCCGTGCCGAAGGCATCCAGCACAAAGCCCGCCAGACGAGGACTGAAGGCTGCGTCGCCAGCGGCCACGCGCTCAATGGCCTCGACCAGGTCCGCGGTAGCGATCGACTTCGTCACGTATCCGCGAGCGCCCGCACGAATAACTTGAACGACGTCCTCGGCGGAATCAGAAACGGACAGGGCCAGGAAATGCAGGCCTTCGATGTCGCGGCACGCACTGGCGACCTCAGCGCCGCCGCCACCGTTTCCACCGGGCAAGTGCACGTCGAGGAGGGCAACGTCGGGGGTCAGGGCGTGACACGCGGCGATGGCTCCTTCGACGTCGGCGGCGTCCCCAACGATGTCGAGGTCAGCTCCGCAGTGCTGGAGTTCGTATCGAACCCCGGCGCGAACCATGGGGTGATCGTCGATGACGAGGATACGGATGGTCACTGTGTCCTCCCGGTGGGGATTGTTTGATTCAGAATATCGGAGCGTGGCACGCTCAGGGCGATTTCGGTTCCGCGGGCGAGAGCACGAATTGTAGCGTTTCCCCCCGCGCGGCGCATTCGCCCCACGATGGAGTCGCGCACGCCGTGGCGGTCGGGGGCGATGGCGGAGGGGTCGAAGCCGGCGCCGTTATCCTTGATGAAGGCCTCGACCGCGCGTGGCCTGACTTCAACGTAGACGGAGACGGGCGGGGCCCCGTGTCGCACAGCATTTTGGCAGGCTTCAGCGAGGGCCGCGACGAGCGCGAGTTCGCCGGGGCCGGGCCGCATGTCGCCGACGACGACGACGCTGATGGGGACGCCGTAGCGGCTTTCAACCCCTCCTACGGCCTCGGTGACAGCGGCCTCCAGAGAGTCGGCGGCCTGTGCGTGGCCCGTGTACAGCCAGGCGCGCAGCTCGCGTTCCTCCGTCAAGGCGATGGCCCTCACGCGGGCGGGGTCTTCGGCGGAGGCGCGGATGAGGGCCAGGGCCTGGAGAACGGAGTCGTGCAGGTGGGCGGCGATGTCGGCGCGCTCGGCGTCGCGCACGCGCTGGGCTTGAGCGTCGGACAGGTCTTTCGTGGTACGCAGCCACATCGGTACGAGTGCGAACAGGACGCCGGCGACCAGGGCCGCGCCAATGAGGCCGCCGCGCAGCAGGATGATCGGCGGGTTGTCGCGCGAGGCGATGATGACGACGCCGACGCTGAGCAGCGCAATACCGCCGAACACGGCACTGACAAAGCGCAGCGACCGCCAGTTGCGCACGTCGCGGCTCTGGCTCCACACCAGGGTAATGCCGACGACGATCGACACGATGGACCCCATGTCACGCCAGTCCAGGGCGCTGGTCGCGTTCAAGACGGCGCCAGCCACGGCCAGGACCAGCAGGCCGACACCCGTGGCGATCAGGCGATTACGCGCGACCTGGGCGGCGCGTTCCTCGCGAAGGCGCACGAGGCCGGGGCTGAGCCTGCCCGACGCCGAGGCCTCGAGCGTGTCCTCCGGGACGGTCACCCACAGCCACAGGTAAGCGAAGGCGCCCACACCGGTAGCCGTCAACGCGATGAGCGTTGCACGTACCAGCATGACCGGGATACCCAAGTGAACGGCCAAACCTGAGCACACGCCACCCATCCAGGGGGCTGGCATGTCGGGACTCCCGGCGCTCGCGCGCACAAGCGGCGGTCTGGCTGGTGGTGCCGGAATGGGAGGCGTCCACCCGGGGCGCGGATCGTTCACGGGTATGCTCACGCGTCCATTGTGGCACGCGTGAAGACGAGGCCGGGGGTGTCCCCGACACAATCAGGGACCGTTCAGGGGGTCCCCTACTATCGCGGCGCTGCCTCTGTCTGATTGAGTAGTGGTATCGATCCGCGCACTGTGGATCCTTTCGAGAGGAAGTGCATCATGAGTTGGCCCAATGGCCCGTCTAAGCCCGGTGATGGGTACCAGCAGCGCCCGCCCCGCGGCAGTTTCTTTGATTCCATACGCGATTCGGGTTGGTACCGCGCGCATCCTCGCGTGATTGGCGGCGTGTGCTCGGGCGTGGCCGCCCGCACCGGTTGGGATCTGTCGCTCGTGCGCGTCTTGACTGTCCTGGCCGCGTTTTTCATTCCGATGGTTCCGCTCGCCTACGCCCTCGGCTGGCTGATGCTCCCCGAGGCCCAGGACGGTCGCATTCACCTGGAGGAGGCCCTCGAGGGTCGCTTCGACATCGCAGTGGTCGGCGGCATTGTCCTCGGCCTGTTCTCCCTGTCGTCCCTCATCCCCTCCGTGGGCTTCATCTTCGGCGGCACCGGCATCGGTTTCGGCTCGTTCGCTGCGCTCGTCGTCCTCGCCGGCATGATCGGCGTTGTACTCATCGTGGTGAACGCTGCGAATGCCTCGAACAAGAAACGAAGCCCGGGTGCGGCCAACCGGTACGCTTCTCCCCAGTACGGAAATCCCCAGTACGGCAATCCCCAGTACGGCGCTTACCCAGGCACCCAGCCTGCCAACCGAGCGGCGGGTGATCCCAACCCTTTTGGCGAGGCCACACGGGCCGCTAACGCTTCGGACCCCACGGGATCCAAGCATTCCAGCAGCTCGCCCGACGGCTACCCCTTCTACGGGGTCCCCGACAACACCGCCGCCAGCGCCGCCTCGGGCGCGCAAACCGGGCCGCGCCCCGCATCTGTTCGCCCCTCCCAGCCCCACCCCGGTTGGAGGACTCCCGCGGGCCCGCCCAAGCCTCGTCAGTGGACCCCGCGTCCCGCACCCACCCACCGGCCCCGCACCGTGTCCTCGCGTGTCAACCTGGCGGTCACCGGGCTGCTCGTCCTCGTCGTCGCAGCGGTCTTCGCCGGACTCTACCTGGTAGACAAAGGACCCACAATCCCCTTCATCACGGGCGCAACGACCGACCAAACCGTTGCCCGCATCATCGTCATCGGCGGCGGCGTGTGCCTACTCATCGTCGGTGCCTGCCTGGCGGTTGCCGCCCTGCGCGACCGCAGCGCCGGCTGGCTCACCACCTTGTCCATCATCGGCATCATCGCAGCACTACCCACGGCAGCCCTCGGCACCGAGGCCACCCACCAGACCATCCGCACGATCTCCACATCGGTCCAGAACTCCACCAGCGCCACAACCGTAGACTGGACCGTGGACGCCGTACACGGCCCAGGCCCCCTCGGGACCGTCACCCTCGACTTGACCGGGGCGCCCGCAGGCACCACCAAATCGATCCTGGTCGACTGGCAGGCCTGGCAGAACCTGACGATCAAAGTCGCCGAAGGACAACCCGTCCAGATCGTGTGCCAGTCGGACATCAACTCAGTGGCCACCAACATGGAGGGCGACGGCTGGGCTGCCCCACTGAAACGCTGCTCGGACCAGAGCGTTGCATCCCCCTCGTGGGGCACCCCCTCGCTTGGCGGAATCACGGTCATCATCACCAGCGAGGCCGACCTGGATAACCTGACAATCCTCCAGGCCCCAGACGCGTCTGGCACGTGGGGTTCCACGTCGGCGCCGACCTCCAGCGCGACACCCAGCCCCGCCCCGTCACCCACCCCCACCGACTCCCAGTCGGGTAACTGAGGAAGGATCACGACAATGACCACCTCGAACGACGACCAGACCATGCAGCTACCCGAATTCGACGCAACGACGCCGCTGCCCACGATCCCTGATGCTGTCCCGGACGCGACGGTTGAGATGCCCACGTCGGATCCCCTCGCGGTCTTCCGCGACGAGCCGAACACGCAGATGCCCTCCGAGCCTGCCCCGGCGGGCGGTTTCACCGGGGCGGGCGCGCGCACGGCCTTCGATCCGGCCTCCACGGGCGAGTCCGTTCCCCCCGCCGACGAGGCCGGGGCTGGCCTGGGCGCTCAGGCTGGCTCGCGCGGCGCATCTGCGGCTGCGAGCCCGGCGGGCGCGTCTGCTTCCGGAGCTCAGACGTGGAGCGCTCCCGCTTGGCCCGCCAGCATCCGTGACCTGCCCGAGGCACCCAGCAGAGGCGTGCGCGTCGGCGCCTTCACCTGGGCGATCCTGGTGTGCATGGTCGGCGCGTTCCTGATCGCCGAAGCATACATCCCGACCTTCAACCTGCCGATCCTCGGCATCAGCGCCATCGGCGCTCTCGGCGTCATCCTGATCGTCACCGCGATCTTCTCGGGACGACCCAAAGAACACAAGGACTCGACGACGAACACGACGAGCGCCGCAGACGCGATCCGCTTCAACTAACGTCGCAGGTAAACGTCACGGGGGGTGGGTCCGAACCATTGGTTCGGACCCACCCCCCGTCAATATGCGTGTCAGTGCTGCCGAATCAGAGCAGATCCAGCATGGCGGGAGCCACCAGCTTCAGGACGTTTTCACGCCCCTCCTTCGCGTTGGGCGCATCCACCGCGAAAGCAGCCATCTGCTGGCAAGTCGCCAGGTCGTGCATGCGCAGGGCCGCACGAACCGCATTGACCTTCGACGGGGCCATCGACAAGGATGCGACGCCCAGGCCCGTGAGAACCAGCGCCAGCAGCGGATCCCCTCCGGCCTCGCCGCACACGCCGATGGGTTTACCGGTCGCACGACCACCATTGCAAGCGGTACGGATCATCTCCAGGACAGCCGGCTGCCACGGGTTAAGAAGCGGCGCCAGGTTACCGTCGAGGCGATCAGCGGCCATCGTGTACTGCGTCAGGTCGTTCGTGCCGATGGAGGCAAAGTCCACGATCGTCAGGAGCTGCTCGGCGCGCAGAGCGGCCGCGGGCACCTCGATCATGATGCCGACCTTGGGCAGGCCGTAGCCTCGCGCCTTGTCCGCGAACCAGGTCGCTTCGCTGGCGGTGGCAACCATCGGGGCCATGACCCACAGTTCTGCGCCGGTCGCCTTGTACGCGGCTGCGAGAGCCTTCAGCTGAGTGTCGATGAGGTCCTCACGCCTCTGGCACAGGCGTAGGCCACGCACGCCCAGGGCGGGATTCTCCTCGGCACCCAGATCCGCGAAGCTCAGCGGCTTGTCCGCGCCAGCATCGAGCGTACGCACGACAACACGGCGCTCACCGAAAGCCTCCAGGACCTTCGTGTAGGTGTCCGTCTGCTCCTCCAACGACGGAGCATCCGAGCGCTCCAGGAACAAGAACTCCGTGCGGAACAGACCCGAACCTTCCAGGTCCACCTTCGAGGCCTTGAGCGCGTCGTCGACCGTTCCAATGTTAGCCAGGAGCTTGACCGGGTAACCATCGAAGGTAGCTCCCTTACCGGTCGAACCAGCCAGGGCACGCGCACGGCGCAGCGAACGCTCCTTCAGTAGCGTCACCTCATCATCGGTCGGCGCGATGATCACCTCACCAACACCGCCGTCGAGCGCCAGGATGGTACCCTCCTCGACCGCCATGATTCCCTCGGCCTTGACGATCGCGGGAATCCCCAGCTGAGCAGCAAGAATCGCGGTGTGTGACGTGGGCCCACCGACCTCGGTGATGATGCCGAGGACTGTATCCGGGTTCAGCGTCGCAGTCTCAGCGGGAGCCAGGTCGCGAGCCACCAGAATAACTGACCCCTCAAACGCGGGAACACCCGGCTCGGGAAGCCCACGCAACTGACAGATCGCGCGATCACGCACGTCGTACAGGTCGGTCGCGCGCTCCGCCATGTAGCCGCCCAGGCTACGCAGCATCTGCGCATAGTCCTCAACCGCGTCATGGACAGCCTGCGTCACGCCCAGGCCCTTCTTCAGCTTCTTGTCGACAGCCTTCGCCAACCCGCGGTCACCCGCAAGCTGGGCGGTTGCCTTCAGGATCGCCTTCGTCTCTTCCGGCGCCTTCGCCGCGCGTTCCGTCAGGCGCGAAGAAACAGCCGCGAGCGCCTCACGAACGCGCGCACCGTCAGCGGCAGCATCAACGCTGCCCGGCTCCGACGTGTCAACGCCGGGCGCAGGCTGAACGATCGCGGCGGGCGCAGCAGCGGTACCGGCAGAAACGCCGATACCATGCAGAACGTCGTGCGTCGCCATCAGCTCACTCCTGATCAAGGTCACGCGAGAGCAGCGCGACGAGCGAATCAAGCACCTCGCCCGCGGAATCATCCTCGGTCGACAGGGTGACGACATCGCCGTGCTTGGCACCAAGGGTCATGATTTCGAGAAGCGACGCAGCGTCGGCCTCCTCGCCATCAAACGCGATCGTGACCTCAACGCCGGAGTCATCGACGGCCTCGGCGAGAACGGAGGCGGGACGCGCATGGAGACCAACGGAGGAACCAATTGCAACGGTGCGGGAAATCATAGTCGTTCCTTTCGAATGCGGGTATGTCCATCGTCAGACACGTGGACCCGTACCGCCCATACTATGACGTAGTGCACTCATTTGAAAACTCCATCCCACCACGCGGCCTAATGGGATGAATCACCCTCACCGATCCCAACAAACCATACCGACAGCTCCCAACCAACCCCCAACCGATCCCAACAACCGCCAGACAAACAACGACCCAGCCACGGCCTCGTTTGAGCCTCGACGCGGCGACACGCGACCATCCACCCACCTACCGACTACACTAGAGAGGTACCGACGAAAGGAAAGCGAGCATGAGCTCCCGCGAACCGACGCTGGCCGACGTCGCCCAGCTCGCCGGCGTCAGTCCAACGACCGTGTCGCGCGTCCTCAACAACCGCGGTTACCTGTCGGAAAAAACCAAGCGCTCCGTGGCGGACGCCATCGATGCCCTGGGATACCGCCCCAACTCACTGGCCCGCGCCCTCCACGGCAAGAGCACCCAGACCGTGGGCCTCATCGTTCCCGCCGTGTCTCTCCCCTTCTTCGGCGAGCTCGCCGTCGAGGTCGAAAACGCCCTCGCTGACGCCGGCTACCGCATCCTCATCTGCAACTCGATGGGTCGAGCCGACCGCGAGCGCGAATACCTGTCCCTGCTCGTGGGCAACCGCGTGGACGGCATTATTTCCGGCGCACACAACGAAGGGCTGGAGGAATACGACACGATCCGCATGCCCCTGGTCACGATCGACCGCGAGCTGAGCCCCTCGATCCCGAACGTTCGCTGCGCGAACCGGGAGGCGGGCGCAATCGCCACGCGCGCGCTCCTGGACGCGGGGTGCCGCCACCTGCTGTTGCTCACCTCCCGTTCGGGACCACGTAACCTGCGCGAAGCGGGTTTCCGCGCCGAGGTCGAGCGGGCCGGCCTGGAGGCGCGCGTCATCACCGTCCCCTTCGACACGCCGACCCCGCAGCGCTTTGCGATGGTGCAGGGCAGCCTCGACCAGGCGCGCACCGACGCCCCCATCGACGGCATCTTCGCCACGGACGACCTGGCCGCCGCGGAGGTCCTGGAGTGGGCGCGCAACCGGGACCTGTCGGTGCCCGGCGACCTGTCCGTCATCGGTTTCGACGGCACCGAATCCATGCGCCGCGCCCTGCCTCACCTGGCGACGATCCGCCAGCCGATCGAGCAAATCGCCCGCGCCGCCGTCGACATCCTCCTGGAGCAGATGGAGGGCGCGGCCAGGCGTCCCATCGACGAGGCCGGGGCGCCTCCCGCCCCCACGATCGAGTTCCCGGGCACGCTGATCCGGGGGCGATCGATCAGCGCCTGAGCACCTCACGCGCTGCGAGATGGTCACCGCTCATCGCTGACCCGGTTTATTTCTTGCCCCGCGAGGGCCCACAGGTCCGCACGCGGATAGGTTATCCGCATCCGGATAGGTTATCCACATCCGGATAGGTAAATAAGCTATCCGCATCGTCACAACCTATCCGCGTATGCACAACCTATCCGCATGTTCGCCACCTCTCGACATGTTCGACCTGATTGTGAGCAGGTCGCCTGTCTGCGCGTTCGGCATGATGTGTGAGCAGGTCACCTATCCCCTCCGATCGTCACCGTCGGCCGCTTCCCCCACATTTCGCGTGCAATTCGGCTACCCGAACTTTTCGACAGGCCCGCAAACGTTGGAATTGCAACACCCATATTTCAATGCATGAAAGGTTGACAGGGAAATTGCATGCGACATTGTTAGGAAACCACTCGCTGTGGCCACACCCAGACGAGAGCAGAAAAACGGTGGGCGGCACCAGCACTGCTGGTGCCGCCCACCCGCATTGTCGGGGAAAACCCCCGGAAGGCTCAGGCCTCCTTAGGAGCCACGTCGAGCAGCTGGTCGCCGCGCTGGACCTGCCCGCTCGCGAGCGGCGTGACAGCGCCGAACTTCTTCTTGTTCGTCACGACGACGGGCGTGATGGTCTCGTAGCCGGCTGCGCGGATCACGTCGAGGTCGACCTCGGCGAGCACGTCGCCGCGGCGCACGACGTCGCCCTTGGAGACGTGAGGCGTGAAGCCCTTGCCGTCCAGCTTGACGGTGTCCATACCAACATGAATGAGGACCTGGACGCCAGAGGCGGACTTGAGGCCGTAGGCGTGACCGGTCGGGAAGGCGACGGTCACGGTGCCGTCGAACGGCGCGACGACGAGGCCGTCAGCGGGTTCGATGCCGATGCCGGGGCCGAGCATGCCCTTGGCGAAGGACTCGTCCTTGACCTGCTCGAGCGGAATCGCGGTGCCCGCGAGGGGCGAGGCGACGGAGAGGTCAGCCTTGGCTTCCTCTGAGAAGGACGGGGCTGGGGCAGCGGCTGCAGCCGGGGCGGCGGCGGAAGCGGCAGGCGCACCAGCGGCGGCAGGAGCAGCGGCCGCAGCGGCCACGGGAGCGGCAGCCTTGGCGGCGGGCGCGCGGCCCTCCATGTCGGCCTTGCCGCGCGTCATGGCGTAGGCGAAGGTGAGACCGAAGGAGATAACGAAGACGAGGACCTCGAGGGCCAGGTACGCGGGAATCGACTCGGGCTTGATCGACACGAAGCCGACGAAGCCCGCGGCACCCAGGGCCTGACCGCGCACGTTCAGCAGGGCGACGCCCGCCGAGCCGATGGCGGCGGACACCATCGCGCAGTAGAAGGGCCAGCGCAGACGCAGGTTGACACCGAAGATCGCGGGTTCCGTGATACCGAAGACGGCGGACACGCCACCGGCGCCGGCCAGGCCCTTGAGCTTGGCGTCGCGGGTCTTGAAGAAGACGGCCAGAGCGGCCGCGCCCTGCGCAACGTTCGCCATGGAGGCGATCGGGAAGATGAAGTCACCGTCGCCTTGCAGCAGCGGGATCTCGATGGCGGGGAAGGACTGGTGCAGACCGGTCACCACGATGGCGCTGTAGAAGAAGCCGAAGATGAGGCCGCCGAAGACGCCGAGGGTCGTGTACGCCCAGTTGATGCCGTAAGTCAGGTAGTTGGAGAGCTCGCGGGTGATGGGACCGACGATAACGAAGGCCAGGAAGCCGGTGATCAGCAGGGTGATGAGCGGGGTCAACAGGAAGTCTGCGGTGCCCTTGAGGACCTTGTGCAGGTTCTTCTCGATGAGGCACATGATCCAGGTGACGACCAGGGTGGGGATGACCATCGCCTGGTAGCCGACCTTGGTGACCTCGAGGCCGAAGAGGTTCCACACGGAGGACTGGTCCGTGTAGGCCCAGAACTTGGCGGCGGCCGCGGCGTCCGTCATGGAGTAGGCGGACAGCAGCGAGGGCGACACCATGGCGGCGCCCATCGCGGCGCCCAGGTAGGTGTTGCCGCCGAAGCGCTTGGCGGCGGAGAAGCCGACGAGCACGGGCAGGAACGCGAAGGCAGCGGAGGACACCAGGTTGATGAGCGCGTCATAGTCGGTCAGCGCCGGGAACATCTGGATGACGGACTGCTCGCCGAAAAGTCCCTCGGCCGTCAGGACCGAGTGGAGGGCCATGAGCAGACCGCCGGCGATCAGGGCGGGGAGGACCGGGACGAAGATGTCGGCGATCATCTTGATGAAGCGGGAGAAGATGTTGCCGCCGGCCTCGGCCTCTTCCTTGGCCTCGTCCTTGGAGACCTCGCGCACGCCGTGGTCGGCGACCATGTGGTCGTAGACCTGGTCGACGTCGCCGGGGCCGACGATGATCTGGAACATGCCGCCGGCGGCGAACGTGCCCTTCAGGTCTTCGTTGTCGTCGAGGGCTTGCTGGTTGATCTTGGATTCGTCCGCGATCACCAGACGGAGACGGGTTGCGCAGTGAGCCGCTGCGCTGATGTTGGAGGCGCCGCCGACCGCTTCGACGACCTCCCCTGCCACCTTGGCGTGATCCATCGCTGACCACATTCCTTTCTGAAAAACCCACGCAGTACGTCATTGTTCGCAGCGCGCTGGGCATTGTGTAGCAATCGATTGACATATTAGGATGACAGGCCTCACTGTGGCAAGGTGATGAGGGAAAATCTCACGCAAGCCGCTGAGAGACCGCCCACATACGACGAGGCCGTAGCCACTCAAGCAGCCACGGCCTCGTTCTCGGTTCGCTCAGTCGGCGCGCGCGGCGCTCACGTTCGTCACGGAGGCGGCGCCCGTGAGGGTCACGCCGGCGCCCTCGCCGTGCAGGAAGGTGCGGGTCGTGAAGACGCGCGAGCCGTCGCCCAGGTAGATCTCGGTGATCGAGCGGTCGTGGAGGATCTCGACGCGGCTGGCCTCCCCCGCGTCCAGGGTGACGACGCGGCGGCCGCCGTGGGGGTAGCGCGTGCCCGTCAGGTCGACGGTGAGGCGCCCCTCCTCGAGCGTGACGTCGAGGCCAGACTCCTCGCCGATGCGCACGGACAGCGGCCCGTCGTAGGAGGCGTCGAAGGCCAGGCGCCACGAGCGCGAGCCGGCGAGCTCGACCACGCGCGCCCCGGCCTCGTCCCCGGGAGCACCCTCGAGGGTGGCGGGAGCGAGGGGCAGGCCCGGCAGGTAGGGGCGGGCGATGACGCGGCCGCCGCGCAGGGCCAGGGCGCGCGGGGCGGTGAAGCAGTGCACCCAGCCGCCCGTCTCGATGGAGGGCTGATCGTCCTCGCCAGCGTTACCCGCCCAACCGAAGAGGAGGGTCGGCGCTTCCGGCGGCGTGGAGGCGGAGCGCGCCATGATCTGGGGCGCGTAGAACTCGGTGCCGCGGTCGAGCTCCTCGAAGGAGCCGTCGGCGCCCCGCAGCTCGGTCCCGACGAGCTCGCCGACGACGGCGACGCACGGGAAGACGTTCTCGAAGCCCTCGCGATCAGGCGAGATACCCTGCGGGCAGAAGATCAGGACGTCGCGCGCCTCACCCGATTCTTCGTCGACGAGGCGCACCAAGTTGGGGCACTCCCACATGTAGCCGAACGCGTCGAAGGCCCCTCCGGCGTCGGGGAAGGTCATCTCGCCCTCGCACTCCCACGCGCGCAGGTCCGCGGAGCGGTAGAGCAGGGCCGCGCCCGTGAGGTTCTCGCGCTGGACGCCGAGCAGCATGCGGTAGGAGCCGTCCGCATCGCGCCACACCTGCGGGTCACGGAAGTGCGCGGTGTAGCCGTCCGGCTGGTGGCCGATGATCGGGGGCACCTGCTTGTCGAAGTGGACCATATCCGTCGTGGTCACGACGCACTGGGTGGCCTCGCGCTCCCCCGTTTCGGCGTCCTTGTAGTTGCCGGTGTACCACAGCTCGACGTGGTCGCCGACCTCGATGGCGGTGCCCGAGTAGGCGCCGTTCGCGTCCTGGTGGGTGTCGGGCAGGATCGCGGGGGCGTGATAGTCCCAGCGGGTCAGGTCGCGCGAGGTGGCGTGGCCCCAGTAGACGAGGCGGCGCGGGTGCTCGGGCGTGTACTGGAAGAACGCGTGGTACGTCCCGCCGACCTCAATGAGGCCGTTCGGGTCGTTCAGTCGGCCCACCGGGGGTGCGACGTGAAAGAGCGGGTAGTCGGGATCGTGAGGGGCGCGCGACGAGGCCTCGGCAGCGAGGGCGGACGCGAGAAAATCTTCGGCCATGACCTCACGGTAACACCCCGGGATAGACGAGCGCGCGGGCGGGACGCTTCCGTCCCGCCCGCGCGGATTCACGCTCGCTCACCCTCGGCCACAAGGGGCGGCGTTGCAAGGAAAAACCCTGCTCAGGCCCCCGTGACGTCATCGGGGTGAACGTCCGCGTAGCGGGCAAGCTCCTCCTCGACGATCGCTTCGTCAAGCTTGACGAAGACCGGCGTGGGCTTGGCGATCGGGGTGCCGGGCATGATCGGGTGGCGCTCCCAGGTGGGAACGTTCGTGTAGTCACCGGTGATGATCGGGTAGCCGCCTCGTCCCTCGAAGTCGGAGGGCAGGACCTGCGGGTCGAGCTCGGCGACCTCCTCGATACGAGGCATGGGCGCGATTTCGCCCGCACCACCCATGACGCGGTCAACGTCGTTGGCCGCGTGGGGCAGGAACGGGGAGAGCATGAGGTTGAGGTCCGCGACGGCCTGGGCGAGGGTCCACAGGACGGTCGCGAGGCGCTCACGCTCCTCGGGCGCCTTGAGCTTGAAGGGCTCGGTGTCGGTCACGTACTTGTTGGCCTCGCCGACCAGGCGCATGGCCTCGGACAGCGCCGCCTTCTGGCGGTGGTGGCGGATCAGGTTGCCGACGGTGGCGAAACCGGCCTCGACGGCGTCCAGGAGCGCGCGGTCGATGTCCTGCAGCTCACCGGGGGTGGGGATCTCGCCGAACTTCTTGGCGATCATGGAGGCCGTGCGGTTGACCAGGTTGCCCCAGCCGGCGACGAGCTCGCCGTTGGTGCGACGCACGAACTCGGCCCACGTGAAGTCGGAGTCCGAGGTCTCGGGGCCGGCCGCGCTGATGAAGTAGCGCAGCGCGTCGGCCTGGTAGCGCGAGAGGAAGTCACGCACGTAGATGACGATGCCGTGCGAGGAGGAGAACTTCTTGCCCTCCATGGTGAGGAACTCGGAGGAGACGACCTCGGTGGGCAGGTTGAGGACACCCAGGTCGCCGGGGGTCCCACCCTTGGCACCCTGGCCGTTGTAAGCGAGCAGCTCGGCGGGCCAGATCTGGGAGTGGAAGACGATGTTGTCCTTGCCCATGAAGTAGTAGGACAGGGCCTCGGGGTCGTTCCACCACTGGCGCCACGCCTCGGGGTCGCCGGTGCGGCGTGCCCACTCGATGGAGGCGCTCAGGTAGCCGATGACGGCGTCGAACCACACGTACAGGCGCTTGGTGGGCTGGTCCTCCCAGCCGGGCACCGGGATACCCCAGTCGATGTCGCGCGTCATGGCGCGGGGGCGGATGTCCTCCAGGAAGTTCTTGGAGAACTTGATGACGTTGGGGCGCCACGTGCCGGACTGCTCGCGCTCGTCGAGCCAGGCGGACAGGGCGTCGGCCAGGGCGGGCAGGTCCAGGAAGTAGTGGACGGACTCCACGAACTTGGGGGTCTCGCCGTTGATGCGCGAGTGCGGGTTGATGAGCTCGGTCGGGTCCATCTGGTTGCCGCAGTTGTCGCACTGGTCGCCGCGCGCTCCCTCGGCACCGCAGATCGGACACGTGCCCTCGATGTAGCGGTCGGGCAGGGTGCGGCCGGTGGACGGGGAGATGGCGGCGCGCGTGACCTGTTCGATCATGTAGCCGTTGTCGCGCACGGTGGCGAACATGTCCTGGACGACGCGGTAGTGGTTGCCGGCGGTCGTGCGGGTGAAGAGGTCGTAGGACAGGCCGAGCGCCACGAGGTCCTCGACGATCAGTCGGTTGTTCTGGTCTGCAAGTTCGCGGGCGCTCATGCCGGCGCCGTCGGCGGCCACCAGGATGGGGGTGCCGTGTTCGTCGGTGCCGGAGACCATGAGGACGTCGTGGCCGGCCATTCGCATGTACCGGGAGAAAACGTCGGAGGGGACACCGAATCCCGCAACGTGGCCAATATGACGGGGGCCGTTGGCGTAGGGCCATGCGACGGCGGACAGAATACGACTCATAGCCTCTAACAATACTGCTTGGCTGGCTCGAAGGGGGAATTGGCGCCTGGGGACGACATACGCGCTGTCGCGGCACGTGGCTACGGTGTTATCCTGGCGAAAACGCCATATTGATGGAGGATTCATGACCCGCGCGCTCATTATCGTCGACGTTCAGCCCACGTTCTGTGAGGGCGGTGCCCTGCCGGTGACGGGAGGTAACGCGGTCGCCGAGGCCGTGGCCGCCTACGTGGATGCCCACCGCGACGAGTATCAGCTGATCGTGACCACGCAGGATTGGCATATCGATCCGGGCGAGCATTTTTCGGAGACGCCGGATTTCGTGGACACGTGGCCTCCGCACGGCGTGGCGGGCACGGCGGAGGCCGAGCTGCACCCGGCGCTCGCGAACGTGCACGCGGACGTGACGATCAAGAAGGGCCAGTACAAGGCCGCCTACTCGGGGTTCGAGGGGACGACCGAGGATGGGAAGACGCTGGAGGAGGCGCTGCGCGCCGCCGGCATCACGGACGTGGATGTCGTGGGGTTGGCCGAGTCGCACTGCGTCGCGTGCACGGCCGTGGATGCTGTCCACGCCGGATTCCCGACGCGTGTCCTGCGTGAGCTGACCGCCCCCGTCTCCGAGGAGCTGGGCGCGGTGGCTCGCGAGTGGATGATGACGGAGGGCGTTCTGCTCGTCTGAGCAAATTCCCTGACGGCGCCCAGGCCTCGTCGCCGCCCCGGCCTCGTCACTTCGCGGCGAGCGCGGCCTTGTAGAGGTCGTTCTTGCGCGCGCCCGTCGCCGCGGCCACCTCGGCGGCGGCGTCTTTCAGGCGCATGCCTTCGGCCGCAAGCGCGAGGACCGCGCCGACGTGGTCTTCGGCGCGCGCGCTGTGTTCGTGTCCTGCGACGACGATGGTGACTTCGCCGAGGACGTCGCCCGCGCCCGCCGCGAGCTCTCCCAGCGTGCCGCGGCGCACCTCCTCGTAGTCTTTGGTGAGCTCGCGGCACAGCGCGGCGGGACGGTCCGCCCCGAAGACCTCGGCCATGCGCGTGAGAGTGGAGGCGGCGCGGCGGGGTGATTCGAAGAAGATGAGCGTGTGCGGGTCGGTGGCCAGGTCCTTCAGGTAGCGCGTGGCCTCCCCGTCCTTGCGGGGCAGGAAGCCTTCGAAGGCGAAGCGGTCGGAGGGCAGGCCGGACAGGGCGAGCGCGACGAGGGGGGCGGAGGGCCCGGGCAGGACGGATAGGGGGACGCCGGCTTCGATGGCGGCGCGCGCCAGGCGGAATCCGGGGTCGGAGACGGTGGGCATGCCCGCGTCGGAGACGAAGACGACGCGCGCCCCGCCCCGGGCGGCCTCGACGATGCCCGAGGCCTTGGCGGCCTCGTTGTGGTCATGCAGGGCGATGAGGCGCCCGCCGAGCGTGATGCCCAGGCGCGAGGCCAGGGCGAGCGCGCGGCGCGTGTCCTCGGCCGCGACGATGTCGGCTCCCTCCAGGGCGGCGACGACGCGCGGGGACGCGTCGCGCACGTCTCCGATCGGCGTGGCGGCCAGGAGGATGGTTCCGGGGTCCTGCCGGTAGGGGTCTCGCGCACACCCGTCCTTCACTGTGGCGGACGAGGCCTGGGCGGATTCGTCGGGTCGGGTCAGGTCGGTCGCGGCGTCCATGCCGGTATCGTCTCACCCCAGCGAACGCAGCGCACGGTGCGGGTTTGCTCGGGAGCGCAGGACTGTACCACAAGTTGTACACGAGGAGCGCAAGGCGCCGTAACGGACTGACGTAGCATAAAATGGATACCCATTAACGTGTTGTTCTTGGAGCCCCGCATGCGCATTCGGAACCCCAGGCGATCGGCCCTCACCGGCGCGGTCGCCGCCCTTGGTGTCTGTTCACTCGTCCTCGCATTCATCGCGCCCGGCGTCGAAGAAACCAAGGTTGAGCTCAATGACGGCGGCGTCTGGGTCACCAACGCGAAGCGTGGCATCGTCGCACACGTGAACGTCCCTGCACGCCTCATGGATGCCGGGCTGCACGCGGCGTCCTCAACCTTTGATGTCTTCCAGAACGGCGAGCAGGTCCACCTCTCCGATCAGGTGGCCAACACGCTGGCTCCCATTGACGTCAAGACGGCCACCTTGACGTCGGCAGTGGACTACCGGGGAATGACCACGGACGTGCGCGGCGGCACGATCGCGGTCACGGATGCGCCCAACGGCAAGGTATGGGCGCAGCAGGCTGACCACCCCGCGCCCATCAGTACGGACGAAGCGGACGCCAGTATTTCTGACGTGCCCGGCGCGGTCACGACCGTGGATTCGGAGGGCAACGTCCACGCTGTCTCCGCCGAGGCTGGGCGCGTGACGTCGTTACTGAAGCGCGGCGCGCTGACGGACACCAAGACCACACCCCTGACGGGTATCGGCGCCACCGACTACCTGCAGATCGCGGCCGTCGGAACCGACGTGGTCGTCTGGGATCAGGACACTTCCACGCTCTACCTGCCGGGCGGCAAGACACAGCGCATCGACGGTGAGCGCGTCGTCCTCCAGGACACTGGGCCGAAAACGAACGAGGTCCTGCTCTCCTCCCCCGACGCCCTCATCAGGGTTCCCATCGGCGGCGGAAGCCCCACGACCGTGCCAGCTCCCGCCCCCGGAGGCAACCCCACCCGCCCGGTCGCGCACAACAAGTGCGCGTACGCGGCGTGGTCGGCAACCGGCGCGTTCGTGAGGGATTGCCCCTCCGACGCAGATGACCGGGAGATGGTCGTCGACTCCCTCGCGAGCGCCGAAAAGGCTATTTTCCGCACCAATCGCGACGTCATCGTGCTCAACGACATCGAGAAGGACGGCCTGTGGTTGCCCGACTCCGACATGATCTTGGTCGACAACTGGGATCAGCTGGAATCGAAACTCGAGTCTGAGAAAGAGACCGAAGACCAGTCCGTCGACGACATCGACAACACGGTCGCACCCGACCGCAACCAGGACAACACGCCGCCCGAGGCCGTGGACGACGACTTCGGGGTGCGCGCAGGAAAGACCGTGATCCTTCCTGTCCTCATGAACGATTCCGACGCCGACGGCGACTTCATGACGGCCTCAGCGCTCACGCAGCCCTCCCTCGGCCAGGTCAGTGTCGCCCGAGAGGGTGCGGCCCTGCAGATCGCCGTCAACAAGGACGCGTCGGGCACGTCGACCTTCGATTACGAGGTCTCGGATGGGCGGGGCGGAACCGCGCAGGCCCACGTGACGCTGACCGTCCACGGCGACGACGTCAACGAGGCACCCGTGCAGAAGATCGTGCCCTCCATTTCCCTGGGTCAGGGCGGTCGTGTCACCACTAACGGGCTGACGAACTGGATGGACCCCGACGGCGACCCATTCTTCCTGGCTGGCGCGACCGCCCCCACGGGGATGACGGTGAACTCCCACGAAAACGGCAACGTTGAAATCATCGATGCCGGGCACGCGCCCGGCAAGGACGCGGTCGCGATCAGCGTGTCCGACGGGCGCGACGCGGGCGACGGCTCGATCACCGTCACCGTCAAGGAAAGCGCCAATGAGCCGCCGGTCGCAAACGCCGACCACCTCGTCGTGCGCGAAGGCTCATCCGCGTCGATCTCGCCGATGGCCAACGACACCGACCCCAACTCTGACACGCTCAGGCTCGTCTCCGTGGACGACGTGCCCGCCGGCATCACCGCCGTGATGGATTCGACGGCGGGAACAATCACGGTGGACGGCAACACCGCCGGCACCTACTACCTGTCGTACACGATCACTGACGGGCCCACGACGGCGACCGGCATCATCCGCGTGGACGTCGCCCCCACCGGTTCCGACCTGCCGCCCAGCACCGAGGACGACCTCGGGGTCCTGCCCGACGGCGGGCAAGTGCTCGTAGACCTGCTGGCCAACGACTCAGACCCCACCGGCGGCGTCCTCACCGTCCAGCAACTTGACGTGCCCACGGGTTCTCCCCTGGCGGTCGCACTCGTCAACCGCCAGATGGTGCGCGTCACCGCACCCTCCGGGCTTTCAAACCCCGCATCGTTCACCTACACGGTGTCCAACGGGGTTGCCACGGCCTCGGCGACGGTGACGATCCTGCCCGCCCCCGCCAACACCGAATCCGCGCCGCCCGAACTGAACGACGATTCCCTGGTCGTGCGCGTCGGGGACGTGGCCTCCGTGTCGGTCCTTGACAACGACCGCTCCCCCGCGGGGCTCAAGCTCACGGTCTCCAGCGAACTCCAGCACGAGATCCCCGCCGACCTGGGCAGCGTCTTCGTCTCGAATAACGTCGTGCGCGTGCGCGGCGGCTCCCGGCCCGGCTCGGGGCGCATCGTCTACACGGTCTCCGACACGGCCGGTAACGTCGCCTCGGCCGTCGTCAACCTGACCGTCGTCGCCATGGACGAGGACACGAACACCGCGCCTCGCCCGAAGGACGTTGTCGCCCGCACCGTCGCCGGGCACAAGGTCACGATTCCCATTCCGTTGGAGGGCATCGACGCCGAGGGCGACTCCGTGACGCTCGTCGGCATGGCCTCGTCGGCGCGCCTCGGGACCGTCACCCAGGTGGGGTCGAACTTCGAGTACACGCCCGGCAACGACGTCCAGGGAACGGATTCCTTCACCTACGTCGTCGAGGACGCACTGGGGAAGCAGGCGATCGGCGGGATCCGCGTCGGCGTCGCGCCTCGTCCCACGCTCAACCAGGCGCCCGTCGCAATGCCGGACTCCGTGAGGGTGCGTCCGGGCACCAAGGTGTCGGTCGCCGTTCTGGCCAACGACATTGACCCCGACGGCGATCCCCTGACCCTCGCGCAGGGGTCCGTGTCCGCGCCCGCGGGCATCGACGTGACGGAGCGCTCCGGGCGCATCGTCTTTACGGCGCCCCAGCAGGAGGGCACGCACGTGATCTCCTACGCCATCGAGGACGGGGCTGGCGGCCGCGCCGAGGGCGTGTGCTCCGTCGTGGTCACCCCCACCGCGCCCCTGCTTGCTCCCATCGCCCGCGACGACGAGGTGTCCCTGGCCGACGTGCAGGCAGCCTCCGGCTCCGTCTCAGTCGACGTGCTGAGAAACGACGAGGACCCCGACGGCGACATCCAGGACGACACCCTCTCCAGCCCGGATTCGGGCATCGGCGCCTCCGGCGACACCCTCACGATTCCCCTGTCCCCGAAGCCGCAGACCGTCATCTACACGGTGACCGACCACGACGGACTGTCCGCGTCGGCGGTTGTGCGCGTGCCCGGAACCGAGATCACCCGCCCAACGCTGGACACCCGCGCCCTGCCGATCAAGGTCACGTCCGGCGTCACCAAGGAGATCGCGCTCAACGACTACATTCTGACCAGGTCCGGGCGCTCCGTTCAGCTGACCGGCGAGTCCAAGGCCAGCGCGGGCCTCGGCTGGGACGGCTCCACACTGGTCAAGGACACGCGCACGCTCACCTACACTGCGCTGGAGGACTTCTCAGGCCCAACCTCCATCATCGTGGAGGTCACGGACGGCTCTGACCCCTCCGACGCGACGGGCATCGTGTCCACGCTGGCCCTGCCCGTCCTGGTCGAATCCGCCCACAATCGCCCGCCGCGCATCGTGCCGACCCGCGTCGACGTCGCCGCCGGCGAGGACGCCTCCCAGATCGCGATGGACCAGTGGGTCAGCGACCCCGACGGCGACGACCCGGCGGGCATGACCTACACGATCACAGATAAGCAGGTGGATGGCGTCAGCGCCTCCGCCTCCGGCTCCACGCTGTCGGTGTCCGCCGACGCCGAGGCGCCCAAGGGCCAGGCCGGGCAGCTGACCATCGAGGTCACCGACCAGCAGGGCGCCTCGGCGAGCGCGAGCGTGCCCGTCAACGTCATCACGTCCTCCAAGCCGCTCGTGCAGACCAGCCCGGGCCAGATAACCCTCAAGGCCGGGGAATCCAAGACCGTCGACGTCTCCGAGTACGCGACCAACCCGCTGGCCGACCAGGGGCCCCTCACCATCATGGGCGACCCGGTCACCTCCGCGGGCGGCAGCGCCACGGCCTCGGGGTCGACCATGACCATCCAGGCCGACGCTGGCTTCAACGGCTCCTTCACCGTGACCTACCGCGTGCAGGACGCCACCAAGGACATTGATCGCGAGGTCCAGGGAACGATTCAGGCGACCGTCCTGGATAAGCCCGGCGCGCCCACGAGGGCGAGCGCGGTATCGAACAGCGCGGGCACAGCCCTGGTGTCGTGGAGCTCGGGGGCGACGGGCGGCTCCCCCATCACCTCCTACACCGTCACCGACCACACGCAGGGCGACTCCAAGTCCTGCAGCGCTGTCACCGAGTGCCTCGTGAGCGGGCGCACGAACGGCACCGAGCACACCTTCTCGGTCACCGCGACGAACGAGGTCGGGGAATCCGACCCGTCCAACAAGACGAGCGTCCTCATCGACGCCAAGCCCGAAACACCCGGCGAGCCCACCGTGAAGCCCGGCGACAGGTCCATCACCGTGTCGTGGACCCCTCCGGTGAACACCGGTTCCGACCTTGAGGGCTACGACGTGGAGCTCTCGCCGGGCGGTGTGCAACCGGCCCGCGCAGACCAGACGTCCCTGACGATCTCCGACCTGGACAATGGCAAGGCGTACAGGGTTCGGATCAGGGCCCGCAATAGGAACTACACGTCCGAGTGGTCGTCCTTCTCCCAGAACGTGACGCCCTACGGCGCGCCGGGAGCCCCGACGGGCGTCAGCGCCACCTTCTCGAATGGCACCGCGGAGGTCAAGTGGAACGCACCGTCCAACACGAACGGTCGTAACATCGAGAGCTACACGGTCAGCGCGGACGGCGCCGACCCGGTTAAGGTCGATGCTCCGTCCACCTCCACATCATTTAAGCTCAAGCACTCCGAGCAGCAGGTCTCCATCAGCGTGGTCGCCGTGAACGACACAAAGGATCCCGGCGCGCACACCTCGCCCGCAGCGACGACCACCGTGTGGGCCGTCGACGAAGTCAACGCCCCCACGATCACGTCACTGGAGGCCACGGGTAACTCGAAGGAGATCGCGTTCAAAATCGAGTTCCAGCCGGGCAACGGCTGGAGCAAGAGCGACGTCGTCGACTACCAGTGGACGACCGACAACTGGGCCCACCGAGACTCCCTGACCAGGGATGGCGTTCACACCGTCACCAGCCCGGCGCTCACGGATGGTGTCGACGCAACGCTCCAAGTCAAGGTGGCCGTCCGCAAGAGCGGCACCGATAAAACATCCGAAGCGGTGGCCACCGGCGGCACCGTGAGTTCCTTCGGCCCCCCCACGGCACCAACCGTATCGTGTCGGCCCGGCGGACCCGAGTGGGTTAATTGTTCCTGGAGTAATGCAGACAGCGGTGGCAGGAGCGCAAGCCTGGTCCTCACGGGAGCTGAGAATAAGACCATTGAGCTGACCCGTGAGGGACACCGCGAGTTCAAACCCGGCGAAGGCGGCAGCGCGCAGCTGTGCATCAAGGCCGTCCAGACCTCGAGTGAAAAGGGAACACGCGAGTCCAGTCCACAGTGCGCCAGCGCCACGGCCCCCAGCTACGCCCGTAGCGCCAGAGGATTCAGGGGCGGCTCGGGCATATGCGTGTCCGGCCCGTGTGGAAGCGGTCCTTTCGACAAGGTGGGGCTGGACCTGTCCGGATGGCCTCCAAACGTAGCTGTCAAGTGCTCCGGAACCTACGCCGACCAAGATACCTGGGTGGTCCTGCAGGTTGACGGCAACGGAAACTGGAGGGGGATCCCCGGGACGGATAATATCCGTGGGTGGACCCGGGGCGGAGTCTATACCGGATACCTGGTCGGATCAGCTAATGGCGATTTCAACGGCTGGTTCACCTGCACTCAGCAGTAGCACGCGCAACCACAACAAACAAGCCCCTTTCACACAGCACAACAAAGGACAACAATGGAAGTCACCGAAGACAACGCTCACTGGTTCGCGGACTCTTTCACGAGGATCACGGACAACGTCGGCAAGGCCCTCCTGGGTAAGGAAGACGTCATCCGACTGGCGCTGACCTGCATGTTCGCCGAGGGGCACCTGCTCTTGGAGGACGCGCCGGGAACCGGCAAGACGGCGCTGGCGCGCGCCATCGCCGCGACCGTGCACGGGACGCATTCGCGCATCCAGTTCACGCCCGACCTGCTGCCCTCCGACATCACGGGTGTGACCATCTACGACCAGCGCACGGGCTCGTGGGACTTCCACAAGGGCCCCATCTTCGCCTCGATCGTCCTGGCCGACGAGATCAACCGCGCCTCGCCCAAGACCCAGTCGGCTCTGCTGGAGGTCATGGAGGAAGCCCAGGTCACGGTTGATGGCGTGCGCCGCGAGACGGGACGCCCCTTCATGGTGATCGCCACGCAGAACCCCGTCGAGCAGGCCGGCACCTACCGCCTGCCCGAGGCTCAGCTGGACCGCTTCCTCATGAAGACGTCGATCGGCTATCCGGGCCGCGAGGCCGGCATCGACGTCATCCTCGGCTCGGCCGCTCCCGACCGCACGCGCGCCCTGGCCCCCGTCATCTCCACGAAGGCGGTCGCAGACATGGCGGACCTGGCGGCCAACAACTACGTCGACCGTTCGATCGCCGCCTACGTCCAAGACCTGTGCGAGGCGACGCGCGCCGACTCCGAGGTCCGTATCGGCGTGTCCACGCGAGGCGCGATCGCGATGATGCGTGCGGCCCGCGTGTGGGCGATCGCCCAGGGCCGTAACTTCGTGATCCCCGACGACGTGCAGGCCCTGGCCGCGCGCGTGTGGGCTCACAGGCTGGTCCTGGACCCCGACGCCGAGTTCGGCGGGGCCACGCGCGAGGGCGTCATCGAGCGTGCGCTGGGAGCGGTCGCCGCCCCGGTCATGAAGGGCTGAGGACTGTGGCACCGCGTTCCGTCGCCGACAAGCGCCACCTGCGCGACCGCCTCGACGCCGTCACACGTGCGCGCGTCGGGCTCGCGCGCGCCTCGGCGGCGGTCGCCTCCTCCTGGCGGCGCGTCATCGACGCGCTGCGCCGCGTCCGAGGCGTGGGCGCGCTCATGCGGCTCGCCTCGTCCCTGACCCCGCTCGGCTGGGGAACGGCGATCATCGGGGCGGGAGCCTCCCTGGCGGGCGTCCTGTTCTCGTGGGTCGAGGCCGCGGTCCTGGGCTTCACGTGCCTGTCCCTGGTGGCCCTGTCCCTCCTGTGGTCGCTGGGCAGGGCCGGGCACACCGTCGCGCTGCGCCTGGCCAACACGCGCGTGACGGTCGGTGAGAAAGCGCTCGGCGCCCTGACGGTCACCAACCCCACGTCTCGCCGCCTGCGCGCCACCATGGTCGAGCTGTGCGTCGGCGCGGGCGCGAACTCGTTCCTGTGCCCTCCCCTGGGCCGCGGTGAGAGCCACGAGGAGGTCTTCGCGATCGCGACGACAAGGCGCGGCATTGTGGCCGTCGGCCCCGCCTCCACGATCCGCGGCGACAGCCTGGGCCTGGTCCGCCGCGTCCAGACGTGGTCCGACGCGACCGAACTCTTCATTCACCCGCGCACGGTCGCCATGAACGCCTCGACGGTCGGTTTTATCCGCGACATCGAGGGTGCGACCACGCAGGACCTGTCCTCCGCGGACGTGTCCTTCCACGCCCTGCGCGAGTACGTCCCCGGCGACGACCGGCGCGCCATCCACTGGCGCTCCACGGCGCGCATCGGCAAGCTCATGGTCCGCCAGTTTGAGGAAACGCGCCGCTCCCACCTGCTGATCGTCCTCGACCTCGACACCGATGCGTGGGCCAGCGACGACGAATTCGAGATCGGCGTCTCCGCCGCTGCCTCCATGGCGCGTGCCGCCCTGGTCGACGCGAAAGAAGTGTCGGTCCACACCCAGGCGGGCCACCTGAAAACCCCCACCCCGATGCACGCGATGGATTCCCTGTCCGGCGTGGAGCGCGTCCTGGGCGCTGAACGCATCAGCGCGCTCACTCAGCGCGCCGGGACCGAGGCCTCCCAGGCCTCGACCGCGGTCGTCATCTCGGGATCGCGCACGCACCTGGCCGACCTGCATGCGGCGCTCACGCGGCTTCCCCTCGACATGGTGATCACCGGCGTGCGCATCGACACGGACTCGGACTTCGAGCTGCGCACCCTCGGCAACACGCCGGTCGTCGTCGCCCCGACCCTGGATGACTTCGCCATCGGAATGTGGAAGGCCCTCGGATGACGTCCCACCCCTCCCCCACGTCCCGCGCGACCTCGCCGGCCCTGCGCCGCGGCGTCGACGCCCTCGCAGTCGTCTCGCTGCTCGTCGCGGCGGCCCTCATTCACGGTCCGGTCTTCGGCGGACACGCAGGCTACGTCGCGGCCCTGGGGGGCCTGGTCGTGGGCCTCCTGGTCGCCGCGCTCACGGCCGCGGCGCGCGTGCGCGCCATCGGGTCGACGCTGGCGCTCGCCGCCGCCTATCTACTGACCGGCGGGGCGCTGGCCCTCCCGACGACGACTCTCTTCCACGTGGTGCCCACGCGGCGAACCATCCAGATGCTCGTCGTCGGCCTGATCACCTCGTGGAAGGATCTGCTGACGGTTCAGCCGCCCGCCAGCATCTTCGTGGGCCCCGCGATCATGCCGTTCCTGAGCGCCCTGGTCACCGCCTTCGTCGCGCTCACCATCGTGTTGCGCACCAAGCGACCGCTGTGGGCGCTGGCACCCGTCGGGATCCTGGCGCTCCTGGGCATCATCTGGAGTTCTCAGCTGGCGCCCTTCGCCCTGCCGATCGGCCTGTTCAGCGTGGTCGTGGGCATCGTCTGGTCCGCGTACGTCACCGGTCGCGCCCGCCGCGAAGGCAGCCGCGGGATCGTCGAGTTCAACGATTCTACGGTCACGCCCACGGCCCGCCGAGGCATCGGCGCGGTCACGCTGATCATCCTGGCCCTCGCGATCGCCGTTCCCCTCACGCGCATCGTCGTCACGGATTCGCACCGAGTGGTCGCACGCGACTACGTCGAGCCGCCGCTCAACCTCCAGGAGTATCACTCCCCTGCCACCCAGTTCCGCTTCCTCAACACGACCGATAAGGACACCGATCTGCTGACGGTGGACGGGCTGCCCGAGGGCGGCAGGCTCCGCCTGGCGACCCTGGACTACTACGACGGGACCGTCATCCAGATCGCCCCGAACGCTAACGGGTCGGGTTTCCGCCACGTTGGCTCCTCGTTCTACGAGACACCGCTGCCCGCCGGCGCCGAGGCCTCGAACGTGAGCGTGCGCATCGACGGCTATTCGGGGAACTGGGTGCCCACGGTGGACGGCGTCCGGTCGCTGGAGTACACGTCCGATCGCGCGGGGCAGCTCGCGGACGCGCTCTACTTCGACGACCATTTAGAGACGGCGCTGTCCACGGTGCGCCTCGCGCAGGGGGACACCTACCGTGTGAGCGGCATCGTGACCCATCAGTGGAGCGACGAGGAACTCGAAGGCCGCGCCTTCTCATCAATGACGCCTCCCTCCGATGAGGGTGTTCCCTCCGACGTGTCCGACGCGGCCAACGAGATGATCGGGGACGCCGCGCCCGGCATCGCCCAGGTCCGCGCCATCCAGCGCACGCTCCACGATCAGGGCTTCTACTCCGACGGCTCCGATCAGCTGTCTTTGCCGGGCCACCGCACATCGCGCATCGAGGATTTCCTGAGCGCCGATCAGCTCATCGGCGATGACGACCAGTACGCGGTCGCGATGCTCCTCATGTTGCGCTCGCGCCAGATCCCCGCCCGGATCGTCATGGGTTTCCACCCGGAGACCCCGGCCTCGGGACAGGTGACGCTGACGGGCAAGGACACGCACCTGTGGGTCGAGGTCCCCTTCGAGGGCGCGGGCTGGGTGCCCTTCGACCCGACGCCCCCGCGCGACCACGTCCCCCAGACGGAGGTCCCCAAGCCGAAGCCTGACCCGAAGCCGCAGGTGCTCCAGCCGCCAGACCCGCCGCAGGACCCCGCGGAACTGCCTCCGGACACCTTCGACGATTCGGACGACGACGAAGACGGCTGGCCCGCGTGGATCCGTGTTCTCCTCGCGATCCTGGGCTGGGGCGCCGTGGGCGTCCTGGTGCTCTCCCCGATCTGGGGTCTGCTCCTGTTCAAGGCGCTGCGTCGGCGACGCAGGCGCACGGTCGGCACTGACGAGGAACGCAGCGCGGGCGCGTGGGACGACGTGGTCGACTACGCGACGGACACGGGCCTGCGCGTCCCACTTCGGGCGACCCGGCTCACGCAGGCGCGCGCCATCGACGCGAGGCTGATCGACCGTCGCGCCGACATTCCCGACGACACCGGCTTTCACCGGTGGGACGAGCAGTGCACCGCCCTGGTGTTCATGGCCCGTTCGATGGACGCGGTCGTGTTCTCCGACGCGGGCGCCCGGGGGCGCGCACCGGAGCGTTCCTGGGAGATCAGGGACGAGGTCGTGGCCGCGATTTCGGGGAAGACGCCCTGGTATCGGCGCTACTGGGCGCACCTGTCGGTGAGGTCGCTGTGGATGCGCCGGGTTCCCCTGCGCGTGCGCCTCGAACGCCTCACGGAGCTGCTCGCCCAGCGGCGCCAGAAGAAGACGACACCGGCGGCCACCGACGAGGCCACACCCCTGAAAGGTACGGACAATGTATGAAATGATCGTTCCGGGCAAGTTTCCCGTTCAGGTTCCTCCGCACCTGGCGGGGACGGTTGCGGTCAGCATCGGGCTCCGACTGGCGTGGCGTGTCATCGCCACCATCATCTGCACCATACTCATGGTTGTTATACCCTTCGTTCCCTTCTACTTGCTAGTCGTGCTCGGGATGTCGATGGACGAGTTCAACACTGTGAACGTTGTCAGTGGTGTGCTGTCCTTCGCGTGGCTTGGCTTCGTGATCATCAGGCTCGTACAAACGGGCGCGACTCCTCTCATGAGCCTGACCGGCGTGCGCTGGGTGCGCGTTGACACGGGTGCCCCCGCGGGGTGGGCGGGCCCGGGAAAGCTCCTCCTGCAGGCCTTCATCGGTACGCTGACCTTCGGTGTCGGTTCCATCATCATCTGCTTCGCCAGCATGGATCACATGAATCGGACGTGGTTCGACCGCGCGCTGGGCATCGTCTCGATTAACACGAACGCCGGGCGCGACACGTACAAGACCCCCGTCATCCCGCAGTCCCAGGCGCCACTGCAGCCGGTGGTCTATCCGTGGAACGCGACTGCCTCGGCCGCCGCCTTCCTTCCTCCTGTGCCATCCGTGCCGTCTGTTCCGTTTGCGCCGTCCGCACCGCCGTCCATGCCGTTGTCCGCGCCGCCGGCTGTGCCGTTGTCCGCGCCGCCCGCGCCTCCCGCCCCGGAGCCAGAAGCGACGCAAGTACCGTGGGCAAGCGCCGCCTCCGACCCGGTGCCGACGCCGCCCACGCAGGTCTCCGCGCAGGCGTCCGTGTCGGCGGCCACGGCACCGTCCTCGGACTACATTGGCTCGACCCCATGGTCGAACTCGGACTCCGATGCGTCTGCCAGCGAACCCGCGGCGACCGAGCAGCCGCTGTCTTTCTCGCCGCATTCGTCCTCCTATTCGACGAACGCGCAGGCGTCTGATTCCTCCCTGTCCCAGGACGACGCTGACGACCGCACGCAGCTCGGGGTGCGCTACGACACGGCTCGCGTCACCTTCGACACGGGGGTGACGTACCCCTTCGGGGGAACGATCGTGCTCGGGCGCAACCCGCTCGCCCCGGCCTCGCACCCGACGGCGTCCCCCGTCCCCGTTGACGACCCGCAGCGGAGCGTGTCGAAAACACACGTCGCGCTGACGGCGACTCGCGAGGGGGTCCTCGTCGAGGACCTGCACTCCACCGGGGGAACGGTCGTCGTTCGCGCCGACGGCGAAGAAACGCCGGTCCTGCCCGGCGCTCCCGTCCAAGCGCGAGCCGGAGACACCGTCCGCTACGGGCAGCGGAGCGTGGTCATCGATGGATAGCGCAATCGCCGAGGCGGTCGGCCCGGGGGGCGCACGGCTCGTCATTGCGCACGCGGCCCGCACGGACGTGGGGCGTCGGCGCGTCCGCAACGAAGACTCGTGGGGCGCGTCCTTCCCCGCCTACTTCGTTGCGGATGGGATGGGCGGCAACGACGCGGGCGACGTCGCGTCGAGGGCCGTGGTCGATGCTGTGTGTGGCTCGTTGGAACTCGGCGAGTTCGCGACGCCAACCCTGCTGTCGGAGGCGGTTTCCCGCGCCGCGGCCTCGGTGTGCGCGCTGGGCACCGGATGCCGGGCCCCGGGGTCGACGCTGACGGGTGTTGCCTTCCAGGAGTACCGCGGCAAGCCCTGCGCGGCCGTGTTCAACATCGGTGATTCCCGTACCTATTTGCTCTCTGAGGGCAGCTTCGAGCAGATCTCCGTGGATCACTCCGAGGTGCAAGAACTCATTGACGCGGGGTGCGTCACCGACGTCGAGGCCCGGGCGCTTCCCCGGCGCAACGTCATCACACGCGCGTTGGGGGCAGGAATGTCCGGCGATGTCGCCGCGGACATTTTCATGGTTCCCGTCCACTGCGGCGACCGGTGGGTGATCTGCTCCGACGGGCTGTCGGGGGAGGTGACGGACGCGCTCATCGAGATGATCGTGCGACACGTGACGGATCGCGAGCAGGCGACCGACGAGCTCATCGCTCAGGCGCTGGGCGCCGGAGGTAAAGACAACGTCACCGTCATCATCGTGGATGTTGTGGAGGCCGCGCCCGAGTGGGGGCAGCCGAGCAGCGGCGATGAGACGGTCGATAACGACGCGACTCTCAGCGGCCCGACTCACGCTGGCCTGCCAGCGGTGTCGGCGCAGGAGGGACCGCACGCACACGGAGTGGAGGAATACCATGCGTAGACGCACGTGGACGCCCGGCGGCTACCCTGCCGCTGTGACCGAGCGCGGGATTTTCGTCCTTGAGCCGGGTCATGAGGCGCTCGCCCAGCGATTCTGGGTACTCATGTTGGATGGCGCAGACCTGTCTGTCCTGTTGCAGGAACTGACGTCCGCGTTTGCCGCCAACCTGGCGTCGCTGCCCGGTTTTGTTGCAATCATTGACGAGGCCGGTGGCGCGCATATCGCGGTGCGCGGCGCTTTTGAGGTCGTCGTTGATGGACCCGAGGGGCCGACGTCCGTGGCCGGAGGTAACGTCATCACGTGGTCCGAGTATCGTTTCCGCACGCACTCGGGGTGGCGGATCGCCACGCCGGTGGACGGCCTCGCGCCGGAAGAAACGCCGTGGCAGGCGCTCAGCGCGGTTCTGCCCGTGTCCACGCTCGCGTCGGGCACGGTCGGCGAGGTCGGGTCCGTCGGCGCCTCCCCGGTCGTGTCGCGTCTCGAGTCCGAGGCTCGCCCGGGCCTCGACGAGGCCGCCGTCCCTGCGCTCTCCGCTGCGCCCATCGACGAGGCCGGCCCCGCCACGAGTGAGCCCGTGCACTCACCGGAGAAAGAGGAGGACGAACGACCCCTCGCCCTCTCATCGCCGTCGTCTTCGCAGGGCGAGCCCGCCGGAGAGACGCTCGTAGTGGTCGAGGATGACGATTCCCCCGCCGCGGCCTTTTTCGCGGCGGCTGCGGTCCCATTCTTCGAGGAGGCGCCCCTTGGCTCTGACGTGCCCGCCCCCCTCGCGGACGACGAATCTGACGAACCCGACGCGCACCCGTCGGCGCCCCTCCACGACTGCGAGGCTCCCGCAGCCGAAGCGTTGGCCCAGGTCGAGAGCACGGGGGAGGAAACGCAAATCCCCTGGTACGATCGCGAGGAAGAAACGGAGGAATCCTCGCCAGGTGACGACCGCGTCTCCTCCGGTGACGCGCAACCGGACCCCGAACCCGAAGAGGAACAGGCATTATCCCCCGCCATCGACGCGGAGCCGGGGTACGCGCCCGGGGAGCAGGGCAGCGAGGATCGCGTCTCCCCCTACGAGTACCTCTACGACGACGTGACCCGTGCGGGAACCGTCGAAGACGCGGCCGTTCGCCACGTTCGAAACTCCGATGTCATCGACGACGACCCCGTCCCCGTTCCCCCACCCCACGGCCCCTTCACCGGTACCGAACAGGAGGCTGAGCAAGAACCCACGCCCGCTCTCTCCTCGTCCCTGCCTATTTCGAGCGTTCCGCTCACGGTCACGCCCACGCAACCCGAGCCTCCAATCGACGTGCCCCCAGGCGGCTTCTTCATCGACTCCGTCCCCGGGTTCTCCTCGGACGCGCGCTCGACCCCCACGGCGACGCCGAGCGCGGCCTACCGCCGCTTCATGAAGGCCACGGCGGACGGCGACCACGATGGGATGACGACGCTCCCTCAGCGCGCCCGCGAGCTACGCGACTATGCCCGCCACGTCAACTCTGACCCCGACGAGTCATCGCAGGCTGCGTCCGCGCAGGCCTCTCCCGCCGCGCAGGCCTCTCCCGCCGCACACTCCTCCCCCGCCGCGATCGGGCCGCAGGTCCTGGCCGTCTTGTGCGAAAAAGGCCACCCGAACGCAACCCATGCCTCGTCGTGCCGAATCTGCTCATCTCCGCTGGGCAGCACCGCCGTGACCGTCCCGCGCCCCAGCCTGGGCCGGATCATCTTGTCAACAGGGGAAGAAGTGGCACTGGACCAGGACATCATCATCGGGCGCCGCCCGCGATCGAGTGCAGGGGCCGACCGGCAACCCGCGCGCCTGGTCATCGTCCCAAGCCCCCGCAAGCAGATTTCACGCAGCCACTGCGAGCTACGGATCGACGACTGGGACGTGCGCCTGCACGACCTGGGCTCCAATAACGGAACGTACCTGACGCGCCCCGGGCAGGCCCCCGTGCGCCTGGACGAGAACGTTCCCACGGTGCTCAAACCGGGAGACGTCGTCGAACTGGGTGAAGAAATCTCGTTCCGGATGGAGGAGTAATGCGACGGCCACTTGACCCCCCAGCGATTCCCAACGCGACGTTCGTCCGGCACCTCGGTTCGGGCGGCTTCGCCGACGTCTACCTGTTCCGCCAGCTGATGCCCCAGCGTGACGTGGCAGTCAAGGTCCTGCGACCGGACTCCAATGCCCAGGCCTCGGCTGCCTTCGACGCGGAAGTCAACCTGATGGCCCGCGTCTCCAACCACCCGTCCATCGTGTCCTTTTACACGGCGGGAATCACGGACGACGGCCGCCACTACCTGGTCATGGAATACTGTCCTCCCCCGCACCTGGGCCAGCGCTCCAAAGAGCACCGGATCCCCGTGTCGCAAGCGCTCGACATCGGCGTGCGCATCGCCGGAGCGGTCGAGACGCTTCACCAGCGCGGGATCATTCACCGCGACGTGAAGCCCATGAATATCCTGTTCACACAGTTCGGGCACCCCGTCCTCACTGACTTCGGCATCGCCGCGCAGACAGGAACGGACGAGGAAACAGCCGGCGGGTTCTCCGTCGCGTGGGCGCCCCCCGAACAGCAGGACGGGACAGGCCCCTTCGGGCCCACGATCGACGTCTATTCTCTGGCTGCCACCGTGCATGGCATCCTGACGGGCCACTCGCCCTTCGAGGTTCCCGGAGGAGACAACCGCGAACTCTCAGTGCTCAACCGGGTGCTGCGCTCCCCTGTTCCCGCCATCGGTCGAAGCGATGTGCCCGCGGAACTTGAGCGTATCCTCGCGATCGCCATGTCGAAAGACCACAAGCGGCGCTACCAGTCGGCGCGCGAATTCGCCCTCGCCCTGCAGCACGTCCAGTCCTCGCTGCGCCTGACCCCCACTCCCTTCGAGGCCATGGGCGTGGAGGGGCCCACCGCCACCTACGAGGACGATGAGGGGGATGAAACCAGCGCCGCGCCGATCGCAGTTTTCTCCTCGCATGCCCCGACCCCGGCCTCGTCCATCGCGGACGAGGACGACCGAACCGTCACCGTCTTGACGAAGGTGGACCCCGCCCCGGCGCCCGCGAGCGTACCCGCGCCAGCCGCGGCGCACGCCCCCGCCTCTGCGCACGCTCCCGCCTCTGCGCACGCACCCGCGAGCGCACCCGCCTCCGCGTCGGGGGACACGGAAGGGGCCGAGGCGCAGGAACGCTCATCCAAGGGCTTCGGCGCGGTCGTGGCGGGGTTCTTGCTCGTGGCTCTGCTCCTCGGCGGCATCGCCTTCGGCGTGTGGACGGTGCTACGCGGTGAGGGAACCACGAAGGCCCCCACGCAGTCCGCGGCCGACGCTCCTCCGCTTGACGGGCTCCCTTCGGCCAACACGAACGCGTCGATCACCGGCCTGTCGGGGACGCTCACCCCCGACGGCGTGACCTTCACGTGGGACTCGGCGGGGGCGGGAACCACGTACCTGTACCACGTCGAAGACCCGAAGGAAGAGCACGCGGTACGCCAGACGAAGGAAACCTCGGTCACCGTGCCCGCCGTGCCTGGGCGCACGTGCCTGTCCGTCGCCGTGCGTAACTCGGACGGGCGCTCGTCCAACGAGGCCATTGAATGCGTGGAGACACCATGAGCGCCGCGGGCAACGCGCAAGAGGCGATCGTGGAGGAGTCGGCGGTTGTCGACTACTGCGGCGAGATCTACCCGATCCGCGCGGATCAGGAATTCCTGATCGGACGCGAAGCCGACCTGTGTATCGACGACAATCCGTTCCTGCATCGGCGCCTCGTGCGCATCAGCTGTCACGACGGCATGTGGTGGCTGGATAACGTCGGGTCGCGCATCGCGGTCACCGTCGCCGACGAATCCGGGTCCATGCAGGCGCGGGTCGGCCCCGGGGCCCGTATCCCGCTTGTGTTCGACTCGGTCGTCGTCGTGTTCGCGGCCGGACCCACGACCTACGAGTTCTCCATCACCGTGAAGGGGACGACGTTCCGCAGCTACAGCGCCCCGGCCGTCGACTCCGGCGAAGTCACCGTCGGGGAAGCACGTTTCACGCCGTCACAATACCTGCTGATTCTGGCGCTGTGCGAGCCCTGGCTGACGCAGGCCGGGTCGGGTCCCACCGACATTCCGCGTAACGTCGAGGCGGCGGCCAGGCTGGGGTGGCCGATCACCCGTTTCAACCGAAAACTCGACAACGTCGCTGACAAGCTCGATCGGATGGGCGTTCCCGGCATGCGAGGCCGGCCCGGGTCCTTGGCGACACACCGGCGCGTCCGACTGGTCGAATACGCGGTCGCCGCGCGGCTGGTCTCCAGCGCCGACCTGCATCTTCTCGACGAGGAGAAACAACGTAACCGCGCCCCTCAAGCGCCCACCGGGAAGGACCGGAGATGAAAATCAAACTGACGCTGCGCGGGCGCGGGCACAGTGACAACGACCTGCTGGTCACCACCGACTCGACTGCGACTGTCGGCGATGTCGCGGCTGCCCTCGCATCCTCGGGTCCGTCGAAGAGCGCGGGAACGCTCGCTTCTCCGGATTCTCTGACCCTTCGTGTTCTGGATCCTGCGGACGGGCGCATCGCTTCGGTTCTCCCCTCGTCTGCTTTCGTCACCGAGACGGGACTTCAATCGGGGTCTCTCGTCGACATCGTGTCGACGAAGGACGCGATCACAGCGGGCGGCGTCGCCGGCGAGCTGCGCGTCGTGGATGGCAACGACAGGGGCATGTGCGTGCCCTTGTACTTCGGCGGCACCACCGTGGGCCGCGCGCCCTCCTGTACGGTGATGCTCAACGATCGTCGAGTGTCAAAGACTCACGCGCGTATCACCGTCGGCTCCTGTATCGAGATTCATGACCTTAATTCCGCCAACGGCGTTCTCGTCGGCAACCATCGCGTCCAGCATGCCACGGTGACCCCCGGAGACGTGATTCTCCTCGGGGACACGCAAATCCAGCTGGTTCAGACGAAGATGCCCGAGTCGACGGGGGAATCGACCGACATCGGGTTCATCAGGTCGCCCCAGGTCATCCCTCACACGAGCGCTCGAACCGTCAAGCTCCCCGAGGCGCCCACGCGCCCCAAACCGTCGCGTTTCCCGATCATCGGCCTCATCGCGCCGCTGATTATGGGCGTGAGCATGTTCCTCATGACCCGACAGCTGACGAGCCTGTTGTTCGTGGTCCTCAGCCCGGTCATCATGCTGGGCTCGTGGTGGGACCAGCGCAGACAGGCGAAAACCGAGTTCGCCGAGGCCATGGGACGCTTCGAGGATGCCCTGCGCATCACGCACCAGGACCTGGAGGAGAGTCGGCGCGAGGACGTGGAATCACGCCACGCGCAGTATCCTCCGATCGACCAGGTCATTGCGGGGGCTCTGCGTCGCGACGGTTCGTTGTGGATGCGGCGGCCGGAACACCCGGAGTTCCTCAAGTTTCGGCTCGGTCAGGGTACGGACGTCGCGAGGGTCACCATCGAAGGGGCGGATCAGCGCTCTGGGCTTCCGGAGGCCATCGCCAGGGTGCGTGCGCTCGCTGACGAGTATTCCCGGGTCGCACACGTTCCCCTCGTTGCGGATCTTCGGGCCTCCGGCGGCTTGGGCCTGTGCGGCCCGGCTGATATTCTCAGGCAGGCGCGCGGCGCGATTGCGGCGCAGTTGGCGGCGCAATACTCCCCCGCAGAGGTCATCGTCACGTGCCTGACCTCCGCCGAACGGGTGGATGGCTGGGAGTGGATGAAGTGGCTTCCCCATTCCTCCTCCCCGCACTCCCCCTTCGGCTCCGGCATCCACCTCGCCTCCGACTCAGCCTCGGGCAAGGTTGTGCTCTCGCAGCTTGAGGGACTCCTCGAGGCACGCAGTAAGGGAGATCCCAGCGAGGTCTGCGACCGAGGCCCCGACGTTTCTTCCGCACCGAAGGAGGATGCCTCGGGCGAGGATTCAACGAAGGAGTATCCGAATCCCATTCCCGCGGTGGTCGTCTTCGTCGACGACGTGCTGGTGGACCGAGCGCGTCTGAACCGCATTGCTGAGCTCGGCCCCGACAGGGGAATCTATGTCGTGTGGATGGCCCCAACGTTCGCCGAGCTGCCAGCGGCGTGCCGCTCGTTCATCGCCTTCAATGGCGCTCAGGCGTCCATCGGCGATGTCCGGGCCTCGCGCGCGCTCCAGGACGTGTCCGTGGACCGCGTGTCCGACGAGGAGTTGGCTTGCCTGGGCAGGGCACTCTCGCCTCTCTTTGACGCGGGCGTCCCCGTCGACGATGACTCGGACCTGCCCGGCTCGATCTCCTACGTGGACCTGACGGGCCAGGAACTGGCGGACGATCCCAACGCGCTCATCGAACGATGGAGGGCCTCGCACTCGATCATCGACCGCTCTCCCGGGCGCCCACACAAGAAGATCCCCGCCGTTCCTCTGGCCGCGATCGTTGGACAGGGCGCGAGCGAACCCATGCAGCTGGACCTGCGCTTACATGGCCCGCACGCGCTGGTCGGCGGCACCACTGGCGCCGGCAAATCCGAGTTCTTGCAGGCGTGGGTCCTCGGCATGGCCCAATCAGTCTCGCCTGACAGGCTGACTTTCCTGTTCGTCGATTACAAGGGCGGTTCCGCCTTCGAGCAGTGTACGGAGTTGCCGCACACCGTCGGCTTGGTCACCGACCTGTCGCCCTACCTGGTGCGCCGCGCTCTGACCTCACTGCGCGCAGAGCTGCGCTACCGCGAGCGGCTGCTGAGCGAGAAACGGGCGAAGGACCTCGTCACCCTGGAGAAGTCCGGGGATCCCGACTGTCCCCCCTCGCTCGTCATCGTTGTCGACGAGTTCGCGGCGCTCGTGAACGAGGTGCCGGAGTTCATCGACGGCGTCGTCGACGTTGCGCAGCGGGGACGGTCCCTCGGCCTCCACCTTATCCTTGCGACGCAGCGCCCTGCTGGTGTCATCAAGGACAACCTCCGTGCGAACACGAACCTGCGCGTCGCCCTGCGCATGGCCGACACCGATGATTCTCAGGACGTGCTCGGCGACCACATGGCCGCCCACTTCCCGCAGAACACGCCCGGTCGTGCCGCTGCGAAAACGGGACCCGGCAGGATTTCGGTATTCCAGTCGGCCTACCCCGGCGCGCGCACGACCGAGGGTCTCAAGACCACGCAGGTTGACATCGAAGCACTGTGCTTCGGCATGCCTCAGCAGTGGAAGACGCCCGAACCCCCCAAGCCTCGCGACGATGTCCCCACTGACATTTCCCGCGTCGTTGGCACGATTCGCGCGGCCGCCGAAAAAGCGCAGATTCGCCCGCCTCGCAAACCGTGGCTGCCCGAACTCGCGCAGACCTACAACCTCGCGCATTTGCCCCAACGCTCCGACGATAAGATCGTGCTCGGAGTCTTGGACGATCCTGAGGAACAGACGCAGGAAGTCGAGTATTTCCGCCCCGATCAGGACGGACATATCGCCTACTACGGGGCGTCGGGTTCCGGAAAGACGACAGCGCTGCGCTCACTCGCGATCGCAGCAAGCATCACGCCTCGCTCCGGTCCCGTCAACGTCTACGCCCTCGACTTCGCGGGCGGCGGCCTCGACATGCTCAAGAAGCTCCCCAACGTCGGCGACGTCATCGTCGGCGACGACGAAGAGCGAATCGCGAAGCTCATCACCATGCTCGGCGACATCGTCGAGGAGCGCTCAGTCTCCTACAAAGCGATCAACGCCAACCACTTGACCTCCTACCGCGAGCTGTCGGGACAGAAGGACGAACCCCGATACCTGGTGCTCATCGACGGGATCGCGGCGTTCGCCGAGACGTACCAGCTCACTGGACGCTACGCGGCGATCTGGAGCCGCTTCCAGCAGGTCCTGTCAGATGGGCGCGAAGTCGGCGTTCACTTCGCGGTATCGGCCGATCGACCGCAGGCCATTCCGAACTCGATCGCCGCGTCTTTCCAACGAAAAGTTGTCCTGCGACTGACCGACGAGGACGCCTATCTCTATTTCAATCTTCCACGCGATGTCCTGAGCGCGTCGAGTGCGCCCGGTCGCGCGATGCAGGTGGGCAACCCGAACCTCTTGCAGCTGCCGATCCTGGGTACGAACGTCACAGACTTCGCGCAGGCCAGGGAAATCGAGTCGCTCGCCGGGACCAGGTACATGCGTCAACGCACGCGGCCGGCGCCGATCCGTTCCCTGCCGCTCGATATACCGGCGCGCGAGGTCGACCTCACTGTCGATGGACGCCCGGTCATCGGCGTCGAGGCTGGTTCGCTCGCCCCGATGCCGCTGCGCCCTGCGGGCACTGTCGCCATCACCGGCCCCGCCCAGTCGGGCAGGACCAACACGGTCCGGTGGCTGGCCCGCAGCGTCCACCGCGCATTCCCGAACGCGGTCATGCTGCACGCGAGCGCACGCCGCTCCCTGGTGGCGAGGGAACCGCTGTGGACGGAGACGGCGCAGGGGGCGGACAAGATCGCGTCCATGCTGATGAAGCACGCTCACCTGTTCGAGGAGGAGGCACCCGACAACACACCGGGAGTCGTTCTCTTCGTCGAGGGCATCGGAGAGTTCTCCTTCTCCGCGTGCGATCAGCAGCTGCAGGACGCCATCGCCTCGTCGAAGGCCAACGGTCATCTGGTCGTTGCCGAGGCCGACGTGTCGGGTTGGTCGTTCGGCGGCTCGCTGGCATCGGGCGTGCGGAGCGGGCGAACCGGGATCGTCCTGTGTCCCTCGCCCGGTGAGGGCGAGAACGCTGTCGGCGTCGCCGTGCCCGGCGTCTATGGGCGCGAGGCCGTGCCGGGCCGCGGGTACTTTGTCCAGTCCGGTAAGCAGTGGAAAGTGCAGGTGCCCCGAGTATGACAAGACCCGATGGGGACTAGTCCCCATCGCCCATGACAAGACCGAATGATAGTTTGAGGTTACGGGCTAATCACCCTATCCGACGTGGGAACCGTCGGCCCGAACACACCAGACCCCGATACCCACCCCGGGTATCCCATTCTCAACGGAGGAACACAATGGCAAACCTGAATGTCACCTACGACCAGATGCAGTCCGCGGCGACTCGTCTGCGCAACGGTCAGAACGATCTGCAGACCAAGCTCAACGAGCTGCGCTCGCTGGTCCAGCAGCTGGTTCAGAACGGCTTTACGACGTCGCGCGCCTCGGGCGCCTTCGACACCGCCTACCAGGAGTTCACCCAGGGCGCGACCCGCACGATCCAGGGGATCGACGGCATGGCCGATTACCTGAACAAGGCCGCTCAGGCACTTCAGCAGACCGACGAACAGCTGGCGCAGTCCATCGGCAAGTAAGGTCATCGTCTCCTGGGGCGCGGGGCGAGCGCCCGCGCCCCAGGCTCGATGCAGAAAGGAAACGCCATGGTGAACCTGTCACTCGACACGACCGAGTTGCGCAACCGGTCGAAGTCCCTGCGCGCGACGGCATCGCTGTTGGACGATGCGAGGATCGACGCCTTGGACGTTGCCTCTGTTGTCGGCCACGACAAACTCGCGGGAAAGGTCAGGGAGTTCGGCAATAACTGGGACACCACCCGGGGGCGTTTCCGCGAGCACCTGGAGGCACTGGCGAAGACCTTCGACGCCATCGCCGAAACCTTCGAGGATCTGGACAGAGACCTCGAGAACGCGCTGAGGAGAAAGAAGTAATGAGTACTCTTCCGGGGAACCCCACCGCCCTGAAAACGAAGGTCGAGGGGCTGATCACCTCCGCGAACAGCATCCAGTCCGCGATCGATGGCCTCAGCAAGTTTGTGACGACCTCGAATTCGCTCGCTGTCGCAGCAACATACGGGCAGGTGAAGAACGCCAAGAAAAACTTGGAGGCAGCGCACGGTCGCTACCTGAATACGGGCCTGGCGCTGCGCGAGTACCAGACGGTGCTCGCCGACTGCCACAAGCGAGCCGACGCAGCGGCGGCCCGAGGAGAGACCGCCAAGCGACAGCACAGCGCCGCCCAGGAGTCCGTGAAAAAGACCAAGCGTCAGCTTGAGGCACTGAGAGATTCGCACGCCCCCTCTACCAACGTCACAAACGCGCAAAACGCCTATAAACAGGCGTGCGCCGACGAAAAGCGTGCTGCCGGTGCTATGACCGGGGCTGCGTCGGATATCAAAAAAGAACAAATGATCGTGGATGCTGTTGCAAACGCAACCATCTCCAAGATCGACACGGCGATATCCAGCACCAACGACAACCTGATCGACAAAATTAATCAGTTCATCGCAAATGTCGGCAAGGCACTCGCAGAGTTCAGCGAGTGGAAAAAATTTCTCAAGGAGTTTATAGACAAGATAGTTGAAGCTCTCAAAATAGTTGGCAAAGCGGCCAGCGTAGTTCTTGGTACGATTATCGTTCTGGGGGTCGTCTCCCTCGGAATCGTTGTTGTTTCCATACTAGGGGGCTCAGGGCTCAACGCCCTACAACACTCAGAGTTCGGCGCCTACCTCCATCTGTTTCTCACATTAGGAGCTGCTGCCCTGCTGGGATGCCGTCAAAAGTTACTCATGCAGGCACATAACGCCCAGCTCGACGAAGCCGAGCGCAAACATGGGCCGTCTGGCGTCGGTTACGGTGACAACGGGGAGACGACGGACACCATCAACACGCGCCCGGGCAAGGAGGGCCTCATCCGGGACAAGATGGACCTCGCAGGCAGGCCCCACCCACGCGGAGACTGGAAGGAGCCTCCCGGCTGGCACGAGGTGAGGCCGGCGGAGCTGCGGAAACTGGGTATCGATCCGACGATCCTCGAGGACAAGAGAACCGGCTTCCACGCGACGCTCTTCCGCGACGACAACGGGCGCTACGTCCTGTCCTACGACGGAACCTATTTCGGCGATCCGAAAGGCGACGTGACCAGCGATGTGTTGGGAGCAGCGGACACTTCGCCGCAAGTCCGTCAGGCAATTGTCGCCGCGACAAGCGTCAAACAGCGCCTAATGGCCAACGGCGTCACCGCGGGCAACTTCTCCCTGGCCGGCCATTCCTTGGGCGGGGAGCTTGCGTCGGCTGGTTCGATCGCGACGGGGTCGAGGGCGACGACCTTCAACGCTGCGGGATTGAGTTACACGAGCATGACGCTCGCTCGAGAGTCGGCAATACAAAACGGTTTCTTCACCTCCGACGTTGATGCGCGTGCCCGCGTCGAAAACTACCACTTCACCACCGATCCACTGACCTTACTGCAGAGGCGGAGCACCCTGCCGGAGGCATATGGGAAGCAGATCGAAGTCCAGGCATCCGTGGAGGATCTGAACAATTTCTACGACCCCAATCGGGGACATGGGCTTGACGCGATGAAGCGACAGTACGACGCGCAGAACTGGTTTTTGTACGACCATCCGCAGAAAAAGGAGCAGCGGTGGGATGCCCCTATCCTCCTACCGGAGCCCGAGCGTCCGCCGTGGGTTCCGGTCACCGTCCCAACCGACATCTGACCTCCATGCGAGAAAGCAGAATCAACGATGACAAGCGATAACAATACCCGCGATGAACCTCGCCTGATCTTCACGCTTCCGGGCACCTGGTACCCCGTGGCGATCACGGATGAGGGGGCCTCGGAGCAGGACGTCGAGCGCATGGTCCAGGGCATTGTCGGCCCGGCGGACGACGCGGCCGTGCTGCGTCGCCAGATGCACGATCAGGTGGTCGATGCGTGCGCCGAGGCCATGGAAGGCGGCGCCGTCGCGATGTACTTCGGCAAGGAGCTGGAAAAGGATGCGCCTTTCCCTGTGAACATCACGGTTTATCAGCCGCCGGGGCTGCGCATGAGCCCCGCGATTGGCACCGAGAGCGAGGAGGTGTTTAGCATCCTCCGAATGGGCTTCGAGGACGCGGACGACGAGTTCGTGGAAGTTGAGGGCGCGAACTTCCGGGCGCTGCGCCGCGTGCTCATCGAGAAGGATGATTCATTCCACGTCGAGGCCCCCGAGGACGAGACGCCGGAGGAGGCGGCCTTGCGCGCCGAGGCGGAGAAGCTTCAATTCGAACGGATGCGCGTCGATTATTGGGCGCACGTGCCTGACACGAAGCAGATCGTGATCGTCTCTTTCGTGACGCAGATGGCCATGATCAAGCACCTCATGCTCGAACTCTTCGACCTGTTCATCGCGGCGTCTCGTTTCGTCACGGATTCGACCGACCAGGACGACGCAGGGACCGTAACCGACGCCGAGAACGCGGCTGTTGAGGAATCCTCCAGTTGAGAGCCACGAGGCCGGGGACCGCTGTGACGCTAGTCGTCGGCGGGCGCGGACAATAACGACGCCCAGTCCCGCACGTTGTGAGGAAACAAAGGTCGGCTTTGCTGACTCCTCACCACTCTTTCGTACCATTGTCTGATTCATAGGAGAACACTTCATGGAACTTGCGATAGCTATCCTCATTCTCGTCGCGCTCGGTTTCCTCTATTACGGGTGGCTCCGGCTGCGACAGGAAGCCGAGGCGAAGGCCCGTCAGCTCATCTTCCGGAAACGCCACCGTGAGGGCGAAGGCGCCGTGGCGCGCTCACATCGCGTGACGCCACGGTCGGCGTCGCCGCAGGAACTCCTCGACGCCGCGTGGGCGGCGATCGACGTTCCGGAAGGCACAGAGTCGCTCAGCTGGTGGGCGGCCACCATTTTCAAGGTGCGAAGCGACGACCAGAGCACGATCTTCTTTACCTTGAGATGGAAGTTCGGCTCCCCCGACTGGATCGCGATGCTGTCTCTCGAAGACGACGGATCACTGTCGTGGAGCGTCCCCCAATCGAGACAACTCAACGGTCTGGTACCCGAAGCAAAAAGTCTGGCCAATTTGGAGCGACGAGTCATCAGGGCACTGCGGTTGCGCGATCCCTACTGCGTCGTGACGAGCGAAGAAAGTAAGACACAATGGAAGCGTCAATGAAACATAACATTCCGATTTTCGCCGGCGTCGGTTTGATTGCCATCGGCGCCATCTGGTTCTTCACCGCAGATGACGATGCGACGAAAATACTCCCCCTGATCCTCGTACTCGTGGGAGCCGGCCTGGCGTACCTGTACCCGTACTTCGGTCCCGCGTTGCTGCCCGACCCGCTCGCTGCCGTCGACCCCGAGCCGTGGAGGACCGTGCCGGCCACCAACGCTGCGGAGGCGCAGGCATACCGGGCGTGGGTTGAGCAGGCCTACGCCGCCACGCAACGCCCGCCGGGGATGCCGACCGCGCCCATGATGGCGCCGAACCCACCGATGGGTGGGGCGCAGGCTCGCATGTACGAGGCCGGGGCACCCCAGGCGTCCACGCCCCCTTCCGCGCCAGCTGGGATGCAACCGTCCGCCCCGCAGCAGGGCGCCTTCGAAGAGGCCAACCGCCCCGTCTCGATCGGCCCGCTTCCATCATCCACTGACGCCGCACCGGTGAACCAGCCGATCTCAATCGGCCCACTCGCCACCTCCGCGTCCGACGCTGCGTCCACCCCACAACAGGCAACGGAACCCCCGGCCCCGCAGCCTCCCTCACAGGAGTCGCAACCCCCGTCGCCAGCCGACGGGGCGACCGCGCCGGAGGATAACGACCCGGACATGACGCGAGCGACGCCCTCCTCCGCCAGCAGGTTCACGATTGCCGACGCCATCGACCCGGAAACCCCGTGGGACGTTCAGGCGGAGATCGCCCGCACGAGGCCGGACCTGTGGGCGACCCTGTCGAAGAACCCCTCCCTGTACCCGGATCTCAGGGCCTGGCTCGATCGCCATATCACCAACGAGTAGGTCTGTGGCCAACGCGCGAGGCCCGACGAGTGTGGGGGCCGCCCATTTGGGCGGCCCCCACACTCACGTTCGCGTCCTTACCCGCACTCCGTCGTGGGCGAGGGGCCCACATGCGCGAAGGTAGGCGACGTTTATCCGTTGATTTCACGAATCTTGGACTGATCGTTACCCACCGTCACGCAGAAGAGTTTCGCTGAGCTCCTCGCAAGCGTAATCTCAGCGTTTGACGGTTTTTTTCCCTTCTCTGACAAAAGGGCTTTGACTGCGTCGCGTTGATCGTCGGAGGACATCGCCATGTACTCCTTGCAGGTCGTGTCGCCGCCCTTGGTCGTCGTCGCCCCAGAGCAACCCGTCAGTGAAACCGCAACCATGACGGCGGCGACTGCGCCGACCGTCTTGCTCCATCGTGTCATGTCAGACTCCTGATGTCTATGTCGTGGATTGATAGAAAGACCCTTCGGCCCTCTCCAGTATGCACCCACCCACACCCCAGACTGTCACAAATATCACAAGTAATACATGGTAACCATGTATTACTTCATGTACTCCCAACAGCGCCCGCGGCCCCGGATGCTAGTCGCCCTCCTCCCCCACCTCGACGGCGCCCTCCTTCGCCTCCACGACAGCCAGCCCCGCATCGGTGAGGATCGTCGCCGCCCACTGCCTGCCCGCAGGACAGGCGCGCACAACCACTCGCCCAGCCCCGGCCTCGTCGAGAGCAGCGACGGCACGCTCGACGATGCGCGTGCGTAAACGCTCCTCGTATTCCGTACTCCCACCGCGGGTAGCATCACCGCGGTCGTCGAACAGCACAACCTCGACGCCTCGGCTCCGCGCGCGCCTCGCAGCCGCCACGACCTCGGTCCCCGTGAAGTAAGGCGCGCGGATCTCGTCGCGCAGCTCCGCCTCGAGCAGGCGCGCCTCCATGGCGATCTCAGGTGTCACTTCCTCGTCTCGGAGCGCCTCGAGGGTCCCGCGCACGCGAACGGACACGTCGGCGAGCTTGACTGCCATGGCCGAATTAATGCTCACCTGCAGTTCCCTCTCCAGGCGCGCCTGTTCCTCAGCTTTGAGGGATCGTTCGATCGCGGAGGTCGCAGTGCCCGACCACGACACGAGGGCGAACCAGAAGAAGAACGTGATGATGTGACCGATCGTGAAGGTAAAGACGAGGCCGGGCGGCCTACCTGAGAGTGCAACCCAGGCGCCGACTGCGACCACAAAGCCGACGCAACCAACGACGGCCTCGGCCGTGCGCTGACGCAGGAGGAGCAGCACAGCGAGGAACATCGACGCGCCCGCGCTCCACCCGGACCAGCCCGGCCATGCGGACGCTACCCGAATCGGGGTGAGCGCAAGCAGGTTGGACACACCGATCACAGCGGCACTCCCCCACGTCACGAGTTTCGGGGGCACGCGGTCGGGCCACGGTGCCACCAACAGGGTTCCTGCGACCGCCATGATCGCGAGGGAGAGGATGACGGGGCCCCTGTGTGAGTAGGCCCCGTGGCTGAATTCGATCGCCACCGTATAGCTATGAAACACAACGCCGGCGAGAACAAGCAGCCGCGCGCCGCGCGATTCTGCGACCGCGCGGACCTGCGAATCCCACGCGGTGCGCGACGGGTCTTTGTCGCGTGTGCCCGCGCGGGGCCGCCACGCGAACGCGGAGCGAATCGCCTCCCGCGGTTTGAAGCGTCGACTCTGGGGGTCGTGCCATTCCAGGGTCACGAGCGTGCCTCCGCCGGACTTCGAGGCCAGGGTTGCGTGGCCACCGACCGACTCCATCCGCTTCACGATGGAACCCCGGACGCCGTGTCGTCCCTCGGCGAGGCGCTCGAGGTCGAAGCCCTGTCCCGTGTCGGTGATCGTCACACGCATGGAGTCCGCCCCGGCTGAGACAACGACGTGGCAGCGCGCGGGCTGGCTCGGGTCGGAGGTGTCGGATCCTGCGTGGAGGCGAACGTTGTTGAGTGCCTCGTGGGTCGCGGCGACGACCTCGGCGCCCACCTGGGCGGGGATCTGCCAGCCTTTTGCGGGAAGGTGACATGCGACCTTCCAGTGCGCGTGCCGGGATCGCACGAGGGCCTCGAAGGCTCCCCGTATCTGCGCAGCGTCCATGAACCCGTTGGAGGGTGGGGCGGGGACGAGGGCGCACAGCGCAGAGTGGGCCGCCGCGCGCACCTCGATGTCATCGATACCTCGCTTGAAGGCGAGAATCAGGGCCGAGAGCACGTAGTCGTGGATGAGACCGTTGCTACGTGCCCGTGCGCGCCCCTGGGCGCGTTCTCCCGCGAGCGCGCGCTCCGCGTCGCGGGCGTTGGCGCGGGTTTGGTCGAGGCCGCGCACGATCATGAGGGCCCATTCAAGCATTCCCGCGTTGGCCATGGCGGTGAGCAGGAAGAAGAGGGGGCCGACCGATGTTTCGAGTAGTTTGTTGTCGGGGTTGGCGCTCATCATGACGAGGATCTGCAGCGGAGCGATGGCGCTGAGGTAGGCGGCCGTGTAGCGTCCGCGCAGGACGGCGATGCAGCTGATCGCAGCGAGTGGGTAGAGTGCCAGGATCGGGTTCGTGTCGGAGGCGATGGCGTGGAAATACACCGGGGGCACCGGGGATCCGAGGTTTATGGCTGGCAGGAACGCGCACGCGACGATGAGCGCAAGGTAAAACGCGAGGTAGAGGCGCGTGAGGATAAACCAGCCGGTATCGGTCCACATGTACGTATGCTTGCGTGTGGTCACCGCTTTGAGCATCGCGGCGAGAGCGCACGCTCCGGCGCAGAGCGGGAGGATCAGGTTCGGCGAGTAGACGACCCACTGCGCGAGCTCAGCGCGCGAAAGCCCCAACGGAACCAGTTGGGGTCCGCTGATGATGGTGATGAAGATGGCTGCGAGGACGCAGGTCAGGATGATGAGGCGCTGCATCTGCAGCGCGTAGGGGCCGAGCGTGCGCGGGTGCATCACTCGAAGTAACTAACGAGGCCGTCTTCAGCTGCGCGTCGGAAAAGGTCGACGCGGGAATCGGCGTGGCGTCCCGCTTCCCTGTATTTGTCGCGGATTCGAGCGATGTAGGTATTGACGGTGTTCTTTGAGACGCTCAGGGTGCGCGCGACGCAAGCAGAGCTCTCGCCGGAGGCATAGTGGGTGAGGATTCGCGCCTCGAGGTCAGACAGGTGGTCGGCGACGAAGTCTTCGTCGGCGTCGAGCGCGGCGGCCCAATCCGGGGTCGGAAAGGTGACGCCGTCGGCGGCGGCGAGGACGGCCTCGACGAGGTCGTCGGGTGGCGCTGACTTGCGGATGATGGACAGCGCTCCCCCGGCGATCGCTCGGCGCACCAGGTACGGGTCGTCGCCGGAGGTGTAGACGACGACGGGGACCCCGTATCCGTTGATGTAGGCGATGTTCGTGTCGGGGGCGGAGCCGTCGGCGAGGCGCAGGTCGAGGACGGCGACCTGCCCGCGCTTCCACCGCGCTTCGCGAGCGGTCGGAACCCAGCTGATTGAGGCGTCGACTCCTCGGTTCTCGAATGCGGCCTTGACGCCGAGGCCGACGACGCGGTGGTCGTCAATAACGACGATCTGCGCACTGTTTTTCATCTTCGTACCTCCCCGCGCTTCTGGGTCTCATTGACCGGGCTTAGACGTATTTTTTCTCAGTCTAATTGTCCAGGAACGCTTTTTCCAACACCGCTGGTCAGGTGGCTTTTCAAGTCGCGACAACAGCGCGGATCTTCTTGTGAGCAGCATGGTGGGTGGAGGACACATCGACACGCACTGTGCGCGCGAGAATAGTGATTGTTCGGGTTTTTGGAGGGGCGATGGCTGACTGTTGTCATACTCCGCGCTCAGGGACGAGGCAGGGGCAGCCTTCGCGCGCACAGCGCCGTCGGGTGTCCGTTTCGTGGCGACCCAAGGCCCGGGTTTCTTCAGCGGTTCCCCGCCCCTGCCCCGCGTGCGGTGCCGATGCCTCGCGAGCGAATCCGTGCGGGCACGCGCGAGGCGAGGACAGCGCCCGCGCTCACCAGCGCGATGGTGCCGCCGGCGCTGAGCCGTGCGGGGACCGCGATCGCAAGGCCGGCGATTCCTAGCGCCGCGCCGAGCAGCGGGCATCCGATGAGGAAGGCGCGCGAGCTTCGCACGAGGGGCGCGAGCGCGGCGGCGGGGGCGGCGATGAGGGCGATCGACAGAATCGTGCCGACGGCCGGGATCGCGACGGTGACGGCTGCGAGGATGAGGCCAAGGATGATGCGTTCGTCGCGCGAGGCGCCGCGCGCCGCCGCGGGGTCGGCGGGATCGAAGCAGTGGGCCAGGAGCTGGCGGTGCCCAGCGGCGACAACGACGACGGCGAGGATCAGGACTGCACCCGCCCACGCGACGTCGGCCGGGGAGACGGTCATGACGGATCCGGTCAGGAAGGAGCTGACCGCGAGGGGAAGGGGCTTGAACCAGGTCGCCAGGAAGTAGCCGGCGGCAAAGCCGGCGGTGAGGACGATGCCCGCGGCCCCCTGGCTGGAGATCCCGGGGATGGAGGCGAGGCGACGCATGAGTGCGACCAGTGGGATTGTTCCGAGGAAGGCGCCGACGTAGAGAGCGGCCGACATGCCCGAGTGTCCCAGGCCGAGGGCGGAGGCGACGACGACGCCGAGGACCGCGCCGGGGAAGGTGCCGTGGGTGACGGATTCGGCGAAGAAGATGCGCCGGTCCAGGTATGCGAACGCGCCGACGAGGCCGCCGAGCGCTCCGATGAGCGTGACGTGCAGGGCGGGGACGATGAGGAGGCTCAGGATCACGATGCCTCCCCCGCCGCAAGCGTCGCCGCCCGCGTTTCACGCGCTGTTTCACGCTCACGGCCCGCACTCTCCCCCGTTTCACGCGCCGTTTCACGCGCGGAGTTCAGATCTGGTCCCACGACAGCACCTGTTTCACGCGTTGTTTCACGCGGGTCCACGGTGCCCCGAGGGCCGCCCGAGGCCTCGTCGTGCCCCGCGCGCCGCTCGCGCAGGGCCCGCGCCGCGCACGCGAGCACGAAGCACGCGAGCACGCCGAGGGCGACGCACGCCTGCGGGGACAGGGGACGGGAGGTGCGCGCCAGGGCGGCCCCGAATCCGAGCCAGCCGCCCGCGAGCGCGCAGGTACCCGCCCACACCGCCATCGAGCGCGTGCCGGCGGCGAGGAGGCGCCCGCAGGCCCCGGGCACGACGAGGTAGCCGACGACGAGGAGCACGCCCACGGCCGTCGAGGCGGCGACGACGATCGCGCCGAGGGCCGCGTTGAAGGCGACGTCGATCCAGGTGAGGGGAATCCCCGACACGGCGGCGGATTCTCGGTCGAAGGCGACGGCGACCTGGGCGCGCCAGGTCGCCAGCAGGAGCAGGAAGGCCGCCACGAGAACCGCTCCGCTCGTCCACATTCGGGAGGGCGTGATGTCCAGGAGTCGGCCGAACATGAGGGATTCGAGCTGTCCGGACATGTCGCCGATGCGCAGCGAGATGACGATGCCGAGGGAGAAGAAGGCGGTGAGCAGGACCGCGGTCGTCGCCTCACTGGAGCGCGGGCGCCGCGACGCGGCCGTCAGGGCGGCCGCAATGAGGGCCGCGCACACGGCACCGCCGGGAATGATGGCACCCCGCCCGCCGACGGCCATGCCCACGACGATGCCGGGGAAGACGCCGTGCACCATGGTCTCGGCGCCGAACTCTGCTCGGCGCAGGTTAACGAGCGTCGAGGCCGGGCCCGCCGCGAGCGCGAGCAGGCCCAAGACGATGATCGGGCGCAGCAGATAGGGGGCGATCATGACAGGGACGCGATCGCTTCATCCGCGCTCGACCCGTAGGCGCGCGCGAGGATTTCGGGGGCCAGGGCCTCGTTCGTGGGCCCGAGGGCGACGAGGCGCGAGGCGAGCACGCACGCACGCGAGCACACGTCGCGCGCGAGGGAGAGGTCGTGTGTGGAGACGACGACGCCCACCCCGTCCTCGGTGAGAGAGGCGATGAGGCGCGTGATGATGTCGCGGCTGGGGGCGTCCAGGCCGTTGAAGGGTTCGTCCATCATGACCAGCTCGGGGCGGGCGACAAGTGCGCGCGCGACAAGGACGCGCTGGCGCTGGCCGCCGCTGAGCGTGCCGAAGCGACGGGTCGCCCGGTCGGCGAGGTTGACGCGCTCGAGGGCGGCGCTCACCCGGCGCCGCATGTCCGCGGTGATGCGCCTGCCCCAGCCGGCCTCGCCGATGAGCCCCATGGTGACGACCTCGGCGGCGCTGACGGGGAAGGTAAGGTCGAGGTCGGCGCTTTGGGGCACCAGGCCAATACGCGCGGCGTTCACCTCCACGCGCCCAGACAGGATCGAGCAGGTGCCGACGACGGCGCGCATGAGCGTGGTCTTTCCGCCGCCGTTGGGGCCGACGAGGGCGAGGGCCCCTCCCCCGACGACGTCGAGAGTCAGGCCGGACAGCGCCGGGGTGCCCCCATACCCCAGTGTCGCGTCCCGGAAGGACACGAGAGTCGCCATCAGCGGGCCGCCAGTCGCTCGGGCAGGGCCGGGACAGTGCCGCCCCAGGCCTGGGTCACCGCGCGCGTGTTGTGGATAATCGAACCGACGTAGGTCGCCCCCTCTGAGCCATCCGGGCCGAGCGAGTCGCCGTAGAGGGCATCGTCCCCGACGATGGGGGTGACGCCCGCGCCTCGCGCGATCGCCTCGATGGACTTGGAGTTGTTGGAGTTTTCGGCGAAGATGGCGACGGCTCCTGAGTCCTTCACGGCCTGCACGGCCGAGGCGATGTGGTCCGCGGTCGCGTCCTGCTGGTCGTTGAAGTCAGACAGGGCGGCGCCGATGAAGCGAATCCCGTAGTCGGCCGAGAAGTAGCCGAACGCGTCGTGGGAGGTGAACAGGACGCGCTGGGTCTCGGGGACGGTTTCGATCGCCTCCCCCGCCCAGGCGTCGAGGGCGTCCAGGTCCTCCAGGTACGAGGCCGTGGCCGCGTTAATCGAGGAGGCGGCGTCGGGCGCGGCGGCGGCCAGTCCGGCCCCCAGGTTGGCGACCTGGATGCGGGCCCGCTTGGGCGAGGTCCACACGTGCGGATCGAAGCGGAACTCGGGTGCCTCGCCCGCATTTTCGGGCGGGAAGGGCCAGGGGGAGACCTCGACGCGCTCGGTCCCGCGGTCGATCGCGTAGGGGGTCTGCGGGTCGGGCGCGCCGGGGTTGTCGACGTCCGATGCCGTCAGGACGCCGGAGGTGACGACCATGCGCCCGTGGAATCCGGAGGAGGCGACCGCGTCGTCGAGGAAGTGCTCGAGGTCGACGCCGGAGACGGCCATGACGTCGGCGTCGGCCAGGGCGGCGGTCTGGGAGGGGGTCATCTCATGCTCGTGGGCCGATGCGTTGGGGGCGAGGAGGCACGTCAGGCTCATTGTGAGCGCGGCGCCCTCGGGGGTGGCCCCGACGTGGGTCTGTGTGCCGGAGGCGTCGGTCTTGTCGAGGGAGAGGTCGCTGGAGGCCGCCGCGATCTGCGTGACGTAGTCGCAGATCTGCGTGGTCGTGGCGACGATCGTCAGGCCGTGGGCCGAGGAGGCGGGGGCGCACGCCGCCAGCGGCGCGAGGGCGAGGCCGAGGAGGGCGAGGCTCGCGCGGCGTGTTGGTGAGTGGATCATCTTCGCTCCTACAAACTTTTCGGGTACCCGAAAATTATAGGGTAATTCGAGAACGCTTCTCAACTCCATCGGAGTGCACATCTTCCCACCGCACCTCGCCAGATGTGCAGCCTCTATTTGCCCACGCGACGCCGCCCGCTACACTCGCTAGGTGATGGACACGACGAACACGAACCACAACACCCCTCGAGGCGCCCAGACGCAGACGCACGACGACATGGTCTCCCCCGAGGAACACGTCGACACCTCGGCGCCCGCCAGCGCTTCGGCGCCCGCCTACTGCGAGGCAACAACGCCCCCGTCACGAGACGCCCAGGACCCGCCACCCGCGGCCACGGAACCCGAGTCGGCCACCCCGGCCTCGTCCCCGAGTAAACCCCGCCAATGGGACACCCTCCTGAGCACCCCCGCGGCCGGATGGGCGGCCACCGCAATCGCTACACTGATCGCAGCCCTCATCCGACTGCCCGGCCTGGACAACGTCCGCACGCTCATCTTCGACGAGACCTACTACGTCAAGGACGCGTGGTCCCTCCTCACCCTCGGCTACGAAGGCACGTGGCCCCAAAACTACGACCCGTCCTTCGCAGCAGGACAACTCTCCGGACTATCCACAACAGCCTCGTACGCTGTCCACCCACCCACCGGCAAGTGGCTCATCGCCCTCGGCATGCAGATATTCGGACAAGCAAACCCAGTCGGCTGGCGCATCACGACCGCCATCTGCGGCATCATCACCGTCCTCCTCCTATGCAGGCTCGCCCACAACCTCTTCCAATCCCCAGCCCTCACACTCATCGCCGGACTATTCCTCGCCACAGACGGCATGGCGATCGTCATGAGCCGCACGTCCATCCTCGACGGCTTCCTCACCATGTTCTCCCTGGCCGCCTTCCTCTGCTTCGTCAAAGACCAACAGATGTCACAGCCCACCCTGGAACGCAAGCTCCGCTCCTGGGAACGCATCGGCGCACCACGGGCAGGCTGGCGCGCCTTCGGCAGATACCTGACCCTACGCGACTGGCGAGGCATCGCCATTGGCCCAAACGCAGGTAACCGCCCCTGGCTGCTGGCCGCCGGCATCCTCTCCGGCCTCGCATGCTCAGTCAAGTGGTCCGGCATCTACGTCCTGGCATGCCTCGGACTATTCGTCGCCCTCCGCGAAATCACCTGCCGCTGGCGCGCCGGACACCCCTCACCCATCATCGGCGCCCTCCTCGCAGACGTGTGGTGGGCATTCATCCTCATGGTACCCACCGCGATCCTGACCTACATCGCCTCCTGGTTCAGCTGGTTCACGCACCCACAGGCATACGGTCACGGACGCTCAGGCATATCCGGATTCGGCGGAGCCCTGGTCGACCTATGGATCTATCACAAGGGCATGTGGACCTTCCACAACGGACTCGAAACCCCCCACCGGTACCAATCCAACCCCCTCACATGGCTCATCCAAGTCCGCCCCACCTCCTTCTACTGGAAGAACGACGACTCGATCACCGGCTGCCCCTCCGGCAACTGCGCCACCGACGTCGTCGCCCTAGGAAACCCGATTCTCTGGTGGCTGGGCATAGGCGCCCTCCTAATCGTCATCTGCGGCACGCTCTACGTACGAAACTGGCGTGCGGGAGTCATCCTCACCGGATACCTCGCCCTATACGTCCCATGGCTCGCATACGCGCACCGCACGATCTTCACCTTCTACACGGTAGCTTTCGCACCGTTCGTCGCCCTGGCGGTCGCATGGATGGTAAGCCTCCTCGCCGGAATCGTAACTCCCGACGGCACCCCGCCGGACACACCCGCTGCACTCGCCGCGCCCGTTCCACGAACGACAGTGATCATGGGACGAGTCATGGCCGCCGCGCTGATCATCGCCATCCTGGGATGCGCGATCTCATTCATGCCACTGTGGCGCGCGGACGTCATCGACTACACCTATTGGCGCGCCCACATGTGGCTGTCATCCTGGATCTAGCCAAACCCGCGCCCACACGCGACCACCAACCGTGGATGTAACCCCACGAACCGACGAGGCACGAGGACGCCAAACAGGTGGCCCGGCAGTTACTGCCGGGCCACCCGCCTATCATCGAAGGTCTCTCAAGGTTCGCACATGCCGCGCGCAAGCCGCACCTCCCTCGAACTACCCCTCTCAGGCCAGAGAGGCGAGAAGCTCGCGGAGCTGGGCATTGAGTTCGTCGGACGGCACGAAAGCTCCATCGGCGAAGTCGGAACCGAGGTTAATACCAATCTCCTGATCGCGGACGTCAGCGCCGAAGGTGGAGAGGACCTCACGCAGGTGGGCGCGCGGAGTAACGCCGCCGTAGTAGGAGTAACCAACCAGGGCCGTAGCCTTGTCCTTCAAGGTAGCCGGGGGCAGGTAGTCAATCGCGTTCTTCAGCACAGCAGGCACCGAGTGGTTGTACTCGGGGGTCACGAAGACAACGGCGTCGACAGCCTCGATGCTGGTGCGAAGGCGCACGGCCTCGGGCAGGGTCGGGGCCTGCATCGACGGCGGCACCTGTTCCGCAAAGAGGGGAAGATTATAGTCACGGAGATCAATGAAGACAAGGTTGACGCCCTCAACCTGGAGCGACTGCTCCTCGATCCAACGGACAACCTGTTCGCCGGCACGACCAGGGCGGATTGAACCGAGTACAACGGCAAAGGAGGCCATGACATTTCCTTTCACAGGTTTATTGAAACATCAAGTACTGTACAGCCTGCATCATTGCAGGACAACCCCAGCCGCTATCAAATAGGACACAGGTCCCACAAATTGTTGAAAGGGCTCGCTGCCGTCCCCGATTCTTGCCCAACGAGGGGTTGTCTATGCGCGCACGTTGAGGGTTATAGGACATTTCGTGTTGCTGAGGTAGGCCACAGGTGTTGTGGCAGCGCCTGGCCGCGACGACGGCGGGCGGCGGCAGGCCTGGCCGCGACGACGAGGGCGATGGCAGGCCTGGCCGCGACGACGAGGGCGGCGGCAGGCCTGGCCACCACGACGGGGGCGATGGCAGGCCCGGCCCAGACAAATTTCGCACGTAATTTAAGACGGTAATTTTTCGAGACCGCGAGAAAACGTTGCAATTCCAACGATGTAAATTCAATGTTTGAAGGAGCTTCAGGGGAATTACGTGCGAGATTACTGAGTAGAGGCGCGAGAGGACGAAACGTGTTGGCCCCGCCAGTTCCTAGCCACCCAGCGCCGAAGAGACGCACGACCCCTGCGTCTACCCCATACCAAGCGCAGGAGGCGCGCCTCGGGCCTGAAGGCCGAGCGCCCGGGACAGCTCGACGGCACGCTCGCGCGTGAGCCTCTGAGATGCGCACGTGAACCCTCAGACAGGCGCGCCAACCCTCACACGCGTGGGTGGGCTGGGCTGCCCAGGCTCACAAGAGCACGCCGACATGCAATTGAGCGGGCCCACATGCGGGCGGGTGCGCTCGCTCGGAGCAGTTTCGCATGCAAGTAGATCGAGGCTTATAGGCCAAAACGTGTTGGTTTCGGTTTAGTAGGTTTCGTGCCAGGTTC